>NZ_JAQIBU010000247.1 GCF_027858935.1 Oleiagrimonas sp.
GGCGCGAACTGGCGCAGCGCGCGCTCATAGACGCGGCGCTTGAAGGACACCACGTGATCGGCCGGGTACCAGAAGTCCACCCAGCGCCAGGAGTCGAATTCCGGGGTTTCACTGGCATCCAGACGCAAGTGCTGCTCGCGCCCGGTGAAGCGCAGCAGAAACCACACCTGTTTCTGGCCGATGCATTGCGGTTGTTGGTGACGGCGTACGTAGCGATGCGGCAGGCGATAGCGCAGCCAGCCCGGGGTGGTGGCCAACACCTCGACATGCTCGGCGGCCAGGCCGGTCTCCTCCTGCAGCTCGCGGTACATGGCTTCGAGCGGCGTCTCGTCGCTGTTCATGCCGCCCTGCGGGAATTGCCAGCCGTCGCGACGTATGCGGCGCGCCCAGAACAGGCGGCCGTCGCCGTTGAGCAGGACAATGCCTACATTGGGACGGTATCCGTCGACGTCGATCATGCCGGTCTCCTGGCCCAGTCGGCGGCGGATCAAGGAGCCCGGAATGGGTACTGCATGCCGCCGCGCGCATGCTTCGATTCAACCACAGCGCGCAAGGGACCGGCAAGCGGCGCTTGAACCGGAGATCATCCGCGACTACACTTCGCGGCCCTGTCCGCATGCCTGACGCCTGCTGCGGAAAGGCTTATTCGTGGCTAGGTAGCTCAGACGGTTAGAGCGCGGCACTCATAATGCTGAGGTCGGCGGTTCGATTCCGCCCCTAGCCACCATTTCGACAGGTTCCCTGTCCTGTCTTGCCGGAGGCGGCTCCCGCCCCCGTGACGCATCCGCGCATCGCCTTGATGTGCCGGGAAGCGAAGCCTACTCTGATAGGTCAACGCCGTCGCATGCGGCGCCCTAAAATACTTTCCAGGAGTAGCGCCATGAGTGATGCATCACTGCAGATGGGTTTCGTCGGCCTTGGACGGATGGGCCTGAACATGGTCCGCCGGTTACAGAAGGCCGGAGTGTCCTGCGTGGTCCACGATCTGGACGAGGCGGCGCGCTCGAAGGCAGCCGAGAGCGGTGCCGAAGCTGTCGAATCGCTCGAGGACCTGGTCGGCAAGCTGTCCAAGCCACGTGCGATATGGATGATGCTGCCCGCTGCCGTGGTCGACAAGGTAGTTGACCAGCTTGCGCCGATGCTGGAGAAGGGCGACATGCTGGTGGACGGCGGAAATTCGCATTATGTCGACGACCTGCGCCGCGCCAAGGCGCTTGCTGAACGCGACATCCATTATGCCGATGTCGGTGTGAGCGGCGGCGTCTGGGGCAGTGAACGCGGCTACTGCCTGATGATCGGTGCACCGGACAGCGCGTACCAGCACCTGGAGCCTGCGTTTGCCGCACTCGCGCCGGGCGTGGACATGGCGCCACGGACCGAGGGCCGCGAGGGCGACCCATCGGCAGCCGAGAACGGCTACCTGCACTGTGGTCCCAGCGGTGCTGGCCATTTCGTGAAGATGGTCCACAACGGCATCGAGTACGGAGTCATGGCGGCCTACGCAGAGGGGCTCAACGTGCTGCGGCATGCCAATATCGGCAAAAAGAAACGTGAAGACAACGCCGAGACGGCGCCGCTGGAGCATCCAGATCGCTACCAGTTCGATCTTTCGCTGGCCGACGTGACGGAAGTCTGGCGGCGCGGCAGCGTGATCGGCTCCTGGCTGCTGGACCTGACGGCTGCTGAGTTGCACCGCCATCCCGATCTGGACGGGTATGAGGGCCGCGTATCCGATTCCGGGGAGGGGCGCTGGACTGCGCAGGCGGCCATCGAACAGGGCGTGCCGGTGCCGGTGCTGACGGCTGCGCTGTTCGGGCGCTTCGCCTCGCGCGGCAACGATTTGTTTGCCGACCAGGTGATGTCGGCCATGCGTCATGCTTTTGGTGGCCATGACGAGCGTGGCGGCGAGAACAGCAAGGGCTCGACCTCATGAAGGCGTCAGCACTGGTCATTCTTGGTGCCTCGGGCGACCTCACGCGCCGCCTGCTGCTGCCCGCGCTGTACCGTCTGCATGCACGCAAACTCATCGGCGACCTGCGCATCATCGGCTATGCCCTGGAGAAATGGTCGCCCGAACGCTTCGAGAAACACGTGCACAAGGCGCTCAGTCAGTTCGTGCCCGAGCTCGACGAAGCCGGGTGGAACGAGTTTCGGGCGAGGCTTGATTACCGGCATGGTGAACTGAAGGCCGAGCCACTGGCCGCCCTCGGGGATCTGGCGGCCGCAGGAACCCTGTTCTACCTGGCGCTGCCGCCCTCGCTGTTCGGCACCGCTTCCGAGGCGCTGGGTGAGGCGGGTCTGTCCAGTGCCCCGCGCGGAGGCTGGCGACGGCTGGTGGTGGAAAAACCGTTCGGCAGCGATCTGGCTTCGGCCAAGCAATTGCGTACCCGGATGCATGCGCATTGGGAAGAGTCGCAGATCCTCCGGATTGACCATTTCCTGGGCAAGGAGACCACGCAGAACCTGATGGTGTTCCGTTTCGCCAACCGTTTTCTGGAGCCGGTCTGGAACGCGCAGCACGTGTCGCAGGTGCAGATCACCTATGCCGAGACCCTGGGCGTGGAAAAGCGTGCCGGGTACTACGAGCATGCCGGCGCCTTGCGCGACATGCTGCAAAACCACCTGATGCAATTGTTCAGTCTGGCCGCGATCGAGCCGTTGTCGACCTGGGACTCCGAAGTCCTGCGCGATCACAAGGTCGAGGTCCTGCGATCGGTCAAGCCTTTCACCGTGCGCAACGTCGACGCGCATGCCGTACGCGGCCAGTACCGGGGCGGAAAAATGGATCGGCGAAAGGTCGTGGACTATCGCCAGGAGTCGGGTGTTGCAAAAGATTCCACCACCGAGACGTTTGCCGCGCTGCGCCTTGAAATCGACAGTTGGCGCTGGCAGGGCGTGCCGTTCTACCTGCGCAGTGGCAAGCGCCTGGCCAGCAACTGCTCGGAGATCGCGGTCCAGTTCAAGCGCAATCCGGGCGCTCTGCCCGGCGCAGTCGCCGCGGACAACAACTGGATGATCTTCCGCATCAAGCCGCGCCAGACCATGAGCCTGCTGGCCAATGCAAAAAAACCCGGGCTGAAGCTGGAGGGTCGCCGCGTCACGCTCAGCGCACCCTATGAGGAGGAAGGCAACAGCGAGTTTTCCGCCTACGAGCAGTTGCTGATGGACGCGCTGGAAGGGGATCGCACGCACTTCCTGCGTTTTGACGAGGTCGAGTGGGCCTGGCGCTTGCTCGATCCGGTGCTCAAGGCCTGGAAGAAAGGCGAGCCGGAATTCTATGCTGCCGGCTCCGAGGGGCCTTCGGCACAGGATCGGCTGCTTGATTCCGGGCACCATTGGCGGCCGGTACGCCTGGTGGCGGGCGAGGATGATTGAGCCGTGGTGGACGCTCCCGTTGGGCGAGCCGCAATGGGTACAATGCGGCCCATGCAGATCTTCAAGATGTTCAACATTGAAGCGGCCCACCGGCTCCCCAACGTGCCCGAAGGGCACAAGTGCGCGCGCCTGCACGGGCATTCGTTCCGCGTTGAGGTGCATGTGGCCGGCGAACCCGGCGCGCACAGCGGCTGGGTCATGGACTACGCCGACATCAAGGCCGCCTTCGCGCCACTGTACGAGCAGCTTGACCATCATTACCTCAACGAGGTCCCGGGTCTGGAAAATCCCACCAGTGAATGCCTGGCGCGATGGATCTTCGAGCATCTCAAGCCCAGGCTGCCGACGCTCGACAGGATCGTGGTGCACGAGACCTGCACCAGCGGCGCGATCCATGCCGGAACCTAGGCGGGCGAGCCCGTCCGTCCCGTTCCGTGAGCCCCGGCGCATCACGCTTGCCTACCCCCTTCATGGGCGGAGAATGGGGCCAATCATTGCAGGGCGCGCAGGGCCGCCTCGAGCGGGCATCGGTTGCGGCGCCATATGGACATGCGATACCTCAGCATGAGGATACCTGGCGTGGGATCAATTGCTTGCGACTGGAATCGGGCAACTGGTATCATCCTCGGACTTTGTAAATACGTTTGCATTGCCTTCGAACGAAAGGCGGGCGAGGGGCAAAAGCAAAAGTGAATTCTGGCGTGAATTCCGTCGCTGCCGGCCGCAGGTTGGCAACGCAATTGGTTGCGTGGCAACTCGGCGCAACCTTGTTTTCGACGGGCATAGCGTGTGTTTTTGGATGGCGTTACGGGCTTGCGGTGCTCTGTGGCGGTTTGGCTGCAGCTGCGGGTTCGGCGGTACTGGGTCTGCGCGTTTTCGGACCCTCTTTGGCGCCAGCAGGGGTGGTCCTGGCGCGCATCTTCATCGGTAGCGCGCTCAAGTGGGGTGTGATCGCGCTGGCGCTTTACCTGGCCATGGTGCAAGCCGAGCTGCCGGGACTGGCTGTGATCGTTGGCCTCATGGCCGCGCTCGTGCCACAGCTTCTGGGTTTGCATCGAGGCGGGGCGTCGCGCCATTGAGAGCGGCACCCGAAATGGTTGACTTTGGTTCTTCTTTAGACGAGACGGTTTGATACATGGCGAGCGAAGCCACACCTACCGCCAGCGGTTACATACTGCACCATCTGACCTATCTGCAGCTTGACCTGCATACGGGAAAGATCGTCGAGAATTCGAGCGGTTTCTGGGTCTTGAACCTGGATTCCGTGTTTTTCTCCATTGTGCTGGCATTGATATTCATCGCCATGTTCGGCATTGCTGCGCGCAAGGCCACGTCCGGCGTGCCCGGCAAGTGGCAGAATTTCATCGAGATGTGCCAGCATGCCGTCGACAGTCAGGTCAAGGACGCCTATCACCACGGGGCGCGGTTCGTCGCGCCGATGGCGCTGGTGATCG
>NZ_JAQIBU010000256.1 GCF_027858935.1 Oleiagrimonas sp.
CCGGCGGTCTCGTTCATGGCCACGGCGCGGCCAATGGCCGAGAACGGAAAGCTTCCGGTCTTGTAGGGGATGCCTTCGTCCTTGCACTGCTGCTCGGTTTTTCCGGTCCAGGCAATCTCGGGTTCGGTATAGATGACCCACGGGATCACGTCGTAGTCGATGTGACCGGGCTTGCCGGCGATCAGTTCGGCGACCATGACGCCTTCCTCGGAGCCCTTGTGCGCCAGCATCGGGCCACGCACGCAGTCGCCGACGGCCCATACGCCGTCGACGCCGGTCCAGCAGTGCTCGTCGACCTCGATGCGACCGCGATCGTCAGTCTTCACGCCGGTACCGTCGCCAAGAAGGCCTTCGGTGTAGGCACGGCGGCCGACGGCCACCAGCAACTTGTCGACGGTCAGCTTGTGCTCGCCGTCCTTGTCTTCGTAGGTCAGCTCGACCACGGTCTTCTTGACGTCGGCCTTGCTGACCTTGGCGCCCAGCCGGATATCCAGTTTCTGCTTCTTGAACTCGCGTGCGGCGAGCTTGGCCATGTCGCTGTCGGCGGTTGCCAGGAAGTCGGGCAGGGCTTCCAGTACGGTCACTTCGCTGCCCAGGCGGCGCCACACGCTGCCCAGCTCCAGGCCGATCACGCCGGCGCCGATCACGCCCAGGCGCTTGGGGACCTTGTCGAAGTCCAGTGCACCGGCGTTGTCGACGATCATCTTGCCGTCGAATTTGGCGAACGGCAGCTCCACTGGTGCCGAGCCGGAGGCCAGGATCACGTTGGTGGCCTTGAGGGTCTGCTTGTCACCGTCATGGCCGGTCACCTCGACCGTGTTGTCCTTGAGCAACTTTCCGGTGCCGAAGAAGGCGGTGACCTTGTTCGACTTGAACAGCATGCCGATGCCGCCGGTGAACTGCTTGACGATCTTGTCCTTGCGTCCAACCATCGTCTTGACGTCGATCTTGGGATTCTGGGCACTGATGCCGTGATCGCCGAAGTGGCTGGTCAGGTTCTCGAACTGGCGCGAGGAGTCGAGCAGCGCCTTGGAAGGGATACAACCGATGTTGAGGCAGGTGCCGCCCAGTGCGGCCTTGCCGTCCTTGCCCTCGAAGGCATCCACGCAGGCGGCCTTGAGGCCCAGCTGCGCGGCGCGGATTGCAGCCACGTAACCGGCGGGACCGCCGCCGATGACGATGACATCGTAGTTCTGTTCGCTCATGACTTCGCTCGCTTGAATGATGGAAGTTTCAGGACAGGCTGCGCAGCGGACCCGCCGCGCTCCGCCTGGGGTGCATCAGAGCCCCAGCAGCATGCGCTGCGGATTCTCGAGCTGATCCTTGATGTCGACCAGGAACAGCACCGCGTCCTTGCCGTCGATGATGCGGTGGTCGTAGCTGATGGCGATATACATCATCGGTGCGGCGATGACCTGACCGTGCTCCACGATGGCGCGATCCTTGATGGTGTGCATGCCCAGGATCGCACTTTGCGGCGGGTTCACGATCGGCGTGGAAAGCAGCGAACCGAAGGTGCCGCCGTTGGTGATGGTGAAAGTGCCGCCCTGCAGGTCGTCCAGGCTCAGCTTGCCGGCGCGCGCTTTCTGTGCGTACTCGCCAATGGCTCGCTCGATCTCGGCAAAGCTCATGTCCTGTGCGTCACGCAGCACCGGCGTGACCAGGCCCTTCTCGGTGGACACGGCGATCGAAATGTCCTGGTAGCCGCGGTAGATGATGTCTTCGCCGTCGACCGAGGCATTGACTACCGGGTGGCGCTTGAGGGCTTCGCACACGGCCTTGACGAAGAAGCTCATGAAGCCGAGCTTGACGCCGTGCTCGGCCTGGAACTTCTCGCCGAAGTCCTTGCGCAGCTGCTTGACCTGGGCCAGGTTCACCTCGTTGAACGAGGTCAGCATGGCGATGGAGTCCTTGGACTGCATCAGGCGCTCGGCGATGCGCTTGCGGATGCGCGTCATCGGCACACGTTCCTCCGGGCGCGGGCCGCTCGGGGCCGGGGCCGGCACGCTGACGCCGCTCTTGCCACGGGTGACCAGGTCTTCCTTGGTCACGCGGCCACCGCGACCGGTGCCATCGACGCTGTTGGCGTCGATGCCTTCCTCGCTGGCCACGCGGCGTCCGGCCGGAGAAAGGTCCTGGTTCTTGCCGTTCGAGGGGCCCTTGGCCGCAGATGGTTTGGCGGACGTGGTGTTCTTCTTGCCATCATCCGGCTTCTTGCCGTCCTCGGTCTGGTCCTGCGTGGCCGGAGTTTCGTCCTTGCTCTCGTCCTTGGTCGGGGCGGCGCCTTCCTCGATCAACGCGATGACCTGTTCGCTGTTGACGGTGTCGCCGGTCTCGAACTTGATCTCCTTGAGCACGCCATCCGCGGTGGCGGGAACTTCCAGTACCACTTTGTCGGTTTCCAGGTCGACCAGGTTCTCGTCGCGGCTCACTGCATCACCGGCCTTCTTGTGCCAGGTGGCGATGGTGGCGTCGGAAACCGATTCTGGGAGTACCGGGACTTTGACTTCGATGGTCATGGAGATGTCCTGTTGTATGACGTTGGTGCTTGTGGGCAATGGAGGAGAAGAGAACGGACGGCTTATTCGGGCGTGTGACCGTTGTCGAGCGGTGCGATCAACGCCTGCTCGACCAGTGCTTTCTGTTCGGCGATGTGGGTGTTGGCATGCCCGCATGCGGGGGCCGGCGAGCGTGCGCGTCCGGCATAGGACAGGCTGTAGGCGCCATCCGTGCAGGCGTGCAGGTGGTGGCGGATCTGGAACCAGGCCCCCTGGTTCATGGGTTCTTCCTGGCACCAGATCACTTCCTTGGCGGAAGGATACCCGCCGAGGATGTCCTTGACCTTCTCACGCGGGAACGGATACAGCTGTTCGACACGGACGATGGCCACGTCCTTGAGTTCGCGCTTCTCGGCGTCCTCGAACAGGTCGTAGTAGACCTTGCCCGCGCACAGCACCACGCGCTTGATCTTCTTCTTCTGCGCCGCCTTGGTGCGCTGATCATTGATCACGGTCTGGAAAGTGCCTTCGGCCATCTCGTCCAGGCTGGATACTGCAAGCTTGTGGCGCAGCAGTGACTTGGGTGTCATCACGATCAACGGCTTGCGCACGCGGCGCATCATCTGGCGACGGATCATGTGGAAGGTCTGCGCCGGTGTGGTTGGTACGCATACCTGCATGTTGTTGAGCGCGCACAGTTGCAGGTAGCGTTCCAGCCGCGCGGAGGAATGTTCCGGGCCCTGGCCTTCGTAACCGTGCGGCAGATACAGCACCAGGCCGCACAGGCGGTTCCACTTGGCCTCGCCGGCACTGATGAACTGGTCGATGACCACCTGCGCGCCGTTGGCGAAGTCGCCGAACTGGGCTTCCCAGATCACCAGCGTCATCGGGTCGGCGGTGGCATAGCCGTACTCGAAGGCCATCACGGCCTCCTCGCTGAGGAGCGAGTCGATCACCTCGACGTCGCGCTCGGGGTCGATGTCGGCCAGGGGCAGGGCAGTCTTGCCCGTATCCTGGTCGTGCAGCACCGCATGGCGGTGGAAGAAGGTGCCTCGGCCGGAATCCTGGCCCACCAGCCGCAGGTCGTAGCCGTCCTTGATCAGGCCGGCATAGGCCAGGTTCTCGGCGAAGCCCCAGTCGACGGGCTGCTCTCCGTCGGCCATGGCGCGGCGGGTCTCGTAGATCTTGGACACGCGCGACTGCAGCTTGAAGTCGTCGGGCACCTTCAGGATCACGTCCAGCAGCTGGGCTGCGGTGGTACGGTCCAGGCCGGTCTCGACGTCCTCGTCCAGCTTGCCGCCGATGTGCTGGCTCCACTGAAACGTGGTGCCACCTTTTTCGGTGTCCAGTTCGGTGACCGGCTTGCCGCTTTCCAGCAGTTCGCGGTAGCGGTCGATCAGGTTTTTGGCGTGGTCGGCGTCGATCAGGCCGGCCTTCTCCAGACGCTCGGCGTAGATTGCGCGCGGTGGCGGATGCTTGCGGATGACTTTGTACATCAGCGGCTGGGTCGCGGCCGGTTCGTCGGCTTCGTTGTGGCCGTTGCGGCGGTAGCAGACCAGATCGATCACCACGTCCTTGTTGAAGGCGCGACGGAATTCGAACGCCAGTTTGGCGACCTGTATCACGGCCTGGGGATCGTCGCCGTTGACGTGGAACACCGGGGCGTTGACCATTTTCGCCACGTCCGTGCAGTACAGCGTGGAGCGCGCGTCGGCGGGGTCGGAGATGGTGAAGCCGACCTGGTTGTTGATCACCACGTGCAGGGTGCCGCCAACATGGAAACCCCGGGCCTGGGACATCTGCAGAATTTCCATCACCACGCCCTGGCCGGCAAACGCGGCGTCGCCGTGCACCAGCAGCGGCATGACCTTGTCGCGGGCATTGTTCGGCGTGCGCGCCTGACGTGCGCGAACCGATCCGATCACCACCGGATCTACGATTTCAAGATGCGAGGGATTGAAGGCCATCGCCAGATGCACGGCGTTGCCGCTGGGCGTCTTGACGTCGGCGGAAAAGCCCATGTGGTACTTCACGTCGCCACTGTATTCAGGATCGTCCGGGTGCCGGAACTTGCCTTCGAACTCATCGAACAGTTCGGAAGGCGGCTTGCCCAGGGTGTTGACCAGCATGTTCAGGCGTCCGCGGTGCGCCATGCCGATCACCAGCTCGTTGATGCCTTCCTTGCCACAGCGCCGGATCAGGGTGTCGAGCATGGGAATCATGCTGTCGCCGCCCTCCAGCGAGAAGCGCTTCTGACCCACATAGCGCGTGTGCAGATAGCGCTCCAGGCCGTCGGCGGCCACGAGGCCTTCCAGGATCCGGTGTTTTTCCTCGTTACTCAGGCCGGCATCACCGGAAGCCTTTTCCAGGCGCGAGTAGATCCAGCGACGCTGTTCATGGTCGCTGATATGCATGAACTCGACCCCGATGCTGGAGGTGTAGGTGGCCTTGAGGCGTGCCCACAGGTCGCGTAGTTTCATGCGTCCGGCATCGCCGCCGCAGTAGGTGCCGGTGTCGAATTCGGTATCCAGGTCATCCTCGGTCAGGCCATGGAAGGGCAGGCCCAGATCCGGAGCGGGCAACTGGTTGGCCAGTTTCAGCGGATCCAGATCGGCACCGAGGTGGCCACGCGAGCGGTAGGCGGTCAGCAGGCGCAGCACGCCGGCCTGTTTGCGAGCATGCGCATCGCTCATTGGTTCCGCGGCTGGCCCACTGCGGTCCCGGCGTTTTTGTGCCTGCTCGATACGGGCGATCACCGCCGAATGCGGCACGTCTGTGACAGGGCCACGCGCCATCGCATCGAAGTAGCTGGCCCAGGATTCGGGAACCGAGGAAGGATCGGAAAGCCAAGCTTCGTAGAGGTCCTCGACATAATCGGCGTTGCCACCGCCCAACTGCGAGGATTGCATGAATTCGTGAATCGGATTTGCGCTCACGTCACCACCGGCAAAAAAGAAAAGGGCGCGCTGGCGCACGCCGGAGTGTCGTTTCGGGCCCTTTGCGGCGCGTTGTTGCACCTGCGAGGCTCAAAATCCTGTTAATTATAACTGCTCGCGCGGGTGATGCGGCAAGCTGCAGCGCCATTTTTGCCCACGCGGGCTGGTGTTTGTTCATAGTTCGAGGTTTCGCAACACCGTGGCTGGCGCCGAGCGTTGCCACACCTCCTCGAAATAACGCGTCAACTGGCGCGATTCGGAAGGCTTGCAGGTCGATCCGTACCCTTCGAACCGCTCGGCCAGAGGACGCATCAGGTAGCCGCCGCTGTCGCTGGCGATGAAGGCTGAAGGGTAGGCGCGATCCTCGTCCTCCACGAGCACCCGCATTCCGATGCTGCTGGTCAGACGTTGCGCCAGCGGGATCAGCCGGTGACCTGCGCGCAGCAGGTGGTCCGGATCGTGCAGCAGCAGGCGGACGCATGCGACACGCCCTGAGGTGGCCAGACGGCGCAAGGCCTCGAGGATGTCATCCCGGTCGAGCACACCCGGCGCAAGGTCCGGAAAATGGATGACCAGCGTGTGGCGAGCCTGTTCGATGATGCGCAAGACGGCTACTGCCAGATCTGCGCGCGTGCGCGCCTGCAGCATCTCGCGCTCAGGGCGCTCGGGCGGTTTGCCCCGTTCTGAGGGTGGGGAGGCGGGCACATCAAGCGTACGCCTCATGCGGCGATGTTCAATGCCGGCTTCCATGAACGTCTCACCTTCCGGCGTGAAGCCGTGGCGCTGGTAGAAGCCGATGGCATGCACCTGCGCATTCAGATGGACTTGGGTCCAGCCCATGGAGCGCGCGCGGTCGATCAGCGTCTGCAGGATCGCCGCGCCGACCCCATGCCCACGCCATGCGGGCAGCACTGCCATGCGACCGATGCTGTGCCTGGGGGTGAGTCGTCCAGTGCCAATAGGGGTGCCGTCGGCGCTGCGTGCCAGCACATGGCTGCATGCAGGATCCAGTTCGTCCCATTCCTCCTCGATGGGCACGGACTGCTCCTGTATGAAGACCACGTCGCGGACCTTGCGCAGGGCGTCGCGGTCCACGGTCCAGTCAGCAGGCTCGATGTGAAAGCCGTCAAGCGCGCTCATCCCGTGCTTCCCCGGCGCAAGGCAAGGTGACCGTCGTTGATCAGCGCCAGAAGCACATCCTGCGCGGCTTCGTCCGGTGGAGTCTTCAAGTGCTGGATGCGTTCGCTGCACAGCCAGCGCGCCATGCTGAGCGTGCAGCGGTAGGTTGTGCCGGATGCGAACAGGGTGGCTCCACCGCGGCGGCGGACCCAGGCAAAGCGGGTCCACGGGTGACGCACGAAAGTGGCGCCCGAGGCCAGTGCATTGAGCAGTTGGGTGCGACTGCGGCGACGCTTGGGTGGGGCCGCGAACTGGGCGCTGCGATAGCGGGTGATGAAACAGCCGAACCATTCGGCCAGGGCATCGCGCGGCAGCAGTTGCGAGGCCGGTCCCAGGCTGGCGCTGAGACGGTTCAGTGCGGACTCGTCGATCTCGCCGGGTGTAGGTGCGGGACGCAAGTCGGGATCCTGGTAGCGCAGTTCATCCGGCAGCTGTTCGGCGACATGCTCCGCAAGATCCAGCAGCAGCTCCGATTCGGCCGGTGCGCGCATGCCGATGGAGAACGTCATGCCGGCTCCCTTCGCCATGCCTTCATGAGCGATGCCGGGCGGCAGGTAGAGCATGTCGCCCGGTTCCAGCAACCATTCGTGGCTCGACGTGAAGTGACGCAACAGCCTCAGTTCGACATCGTCGCGAAAGTCCTTTGGCGCATCCGGATCGATGTCAATGGCCCAGCAACGCCGACCCTGTCCCTGCAGCAGGAACACGTCGTATTGGTCCACGTGGGCGCCGACTCCTCCGCCGTCCTCGGCATAACTGACCATCACATCATCGATGCGCCAGGACGGCAGGAACCGGAACGGATTGAGCAGTGCGGCGACGTCGGGGTCCCACTTGTCGACGTCCTGCACAAGCAAGGTCCAGTGGTCCGTGGGAAGCTTGCCGAAATCGGATTCGGCAAAGGGGCCCTGGCGGGCTTCCCAGCGATCCTTCTCCGGATCACGCAGCACGATGCGCGACAGGGCCATCTCCTCGCACGCCAGCCCGGCCAGATCATCCGCCTGCAAGGGCAGCTGGAAGCCGGCAAAGGCCCCGCGAATCAACAGCGGGTGTTTCTGCCAGTAGTTGTCGAGGAAGTCCGCTGGCGGCATGCCGAGTGGGTAGCGGCGTGAGCCTTCGACTTCGATCGGTAGCGATGTGTGGGTGGGGACGCGTCGTGAGGTCATCGATTGATTGTAAACCTTCGATCCGGATGGCAGGAGCGAGCGTGTGTGCGATCAAACAACGGGATGTATGGCAGGCTCCGTCGAGGTCTGTCCGCTGCCGCACTTTCCGGAAATCAGATCTCGCGTGAGAGGTCGGCAGCGAGACCGGTGTAACTGGCTGGGGTCAATGCAAGCAGGCGCTGCTTGTCAGCGGCAGGCAGGTCCAGCGTCTCGATGAAGCGGCGCATGGAGTCGCGTGTAATACCCTGGCCGCGTGTCAGGGCCTTGAGCTGTTCGTAAGGGTTGGACATGCTGTGCCGCCGCATGACCGTCTGCACCGCCTCGGCCAGCACCTCCCAGTTGGCCTCGAGGTCGGCTGCCATTCGTGCTGTGTTGACCTCGAGCTTGCCCAGACCCTTGAGCAGCGATTCCAGCGCGACCAGGACATGGCCGAAAGCCGTGCCCAGTCCGCGCAACACAGTGGAATCAGTAAGGTCGCGCTGCCAGCGGCTGATCGGCAATTTTTCGGCAAAGTGGCCGAGCAGGGCGTTGGCTACACCCAGGTTGCCCTCGGCGTTCTCGAAGTCGATCGGATTGACCTTGTGGGGCATGGTCGAGGATCCGACTTCGCCCTCTTTCAGTGACTGGCGGAAATAGCCTTGCGAGATGTAGCCCCAGATATCGCGCGACAGGTCGATCAGGATGATGTCGATGCGGCGCACCGCGTCACAGAACTCGACCACCCCGTCATGTGGTTCGATTTGCGTGGTGTAGGCGTTCCAGTCCAGCCCCAGTCCCTCGACGAAACGCTGTGAAAACCCGCGCCAGTCGATCTGCGGATAGGCCACGACGTGGGCATTGTAATTGCCGACCGCGCCGTTGATCTTGCCCGGGATATCGATGCCCTCAAGTTGCTTGCGCTGGCGGTCCAGCCGCGCAACCACGTTCGCGATTTCCTTGCCCAGGGTGGTGGGCGATGCAGTCTGTCCATGGGTTCGCGACAGCATCGGCTGGTCGGCCAGTGCGTGTGCCATGCCACGCAGCTCTTCGACGACGCGGTCGATGCGCGGCAACAGCACCCGGTCACGTGCGTCCCGCAGCATCAGTGCATAAGACAGGTTGTTGATATCCTCGCTGGTGCAGGCGAAATGCACGAACTCCCTTGCCTTGCCGAGGTCCGAGTCTTCGCCGATGCACTCCTTGATGAAGTATTCCACGGCCTTGACGTCATGGTTGGTGATGGCCTCGATGGCCTTGATGCGTTCGCCGTCCTTGAGCGAGAAGTGCCCTGCGATGTCCAGCAGGCGCTGGGCCGCCGGAGCCGTAAAGTCGGGAAGTTCTTCAATGCCTGGCTCGGCAGCCAGCGCCAGAAGCCAGGCGATCTCGACCTGTACGCGGCGATGCATCAGGCCGAACTCACTGAAAATGGGGCGCAGGTCGTCGACCTTTACTGCATAACGGCCGTCGAGCGGCGAAAGGGCGGTCAGCGGGGTCAGGGACATCGAACGGGTTTCCAGACAGGACAAGCAAACCATTGTAATCGAGTTGCCTGCGGGCGGGGCCGCAACCAGTTCTTGAATGTGTTTATCTGGATATTCACGCATCCTGTGTGAAGATGGTCCACGAACGTGTCGTGAAAAACCCCATGGCGTCCGGATCCCGGGCAAGGAGCACGACAGATGAGCGAAAGCCCATCTTTTGACGAGATGTACGACGCGCAAGGCAAGGTGCGTGATCATTACGCCTGCTTTGCCGAATGGATGCATGACACCCGTGATGCCCGCATTGCGCAGAAGCGCAAGCAGGCTGAGATCTCCTTTCATCGAGTGGGCATCACGTTCGCGGTCTATGGCGAGGAAAGCGGTGGCGAGCGTCTGATTCCCTTTGATATTGCCCCGCGGATCATCCCGGCAGGCGAGTGGAAGGTGCTGGAGGCCGGTCTGATCCAGCGCGTGCGCGCGCTGAACATGTTTCTGCATGACATTTACCATGAGCGTCGCATTCTCGAGTACGGGGTGATTCCCGAATCGATGGTGCTCAGGAATGCCCAGTACCGTCCGCAGATGGTCGGCATTGATCTTCCCAACGAGATTTATGCGCATATCGCCGGCATTGATATCGTGCGTGCCGGCGAGGGCGAGTACTACGTCTTGGAGGACAACCTGCGCGTGCCGTCGGGCGTGTCCTACATGCTCGAGAACCGCAAGATGATGATGCGCTTATTCCCCGAGCTGTTTGCAGCCCAGGCGGTGGCGCCGGTCGAGCATTACCCGGCGTTGTTGCTGGAGACCCTGCAATCGGTCGGACCCGACGGCCTGGATGCGCCGGTCGTCGCCGTGATGACTCCGGGTTCCTACAACTCGGCCTATTTCGAGCACGCCTTCCTGGCGCAGCAAATGGGTGTGGAGCTGGTCGAGGGGCCGGACCTGTTCGTGCGCGACCAGACGGTCTACATGCGCACCACGCGTGGACCGCGTCGCGTGCATGTGATCTATCGCCGGATCGACGACGATTTCCTGGATCCGAATGTTTTTCGCGCCGACTCCGTGCTCGGTGTGCCGGGCCTGTTCTCTGCGGTCGCGGCGGGCCGAGTGACGCTGGCCAACACCTTCGGCACCGGCGTGGCCGACGACAAATCGATCTATCCCTACGTGCCGGAAATGATCCGCTTCTACCTGAGTGAGGATCCGATCCTGCTGAATGTCCCGACCTATCGTCTGCGCATGGAGGACGACCGTCGTTATGTGCTCGAGCATCTGGACGAATTGGTGGTCAAGGAAGCGCAGGGTGCGGGCGGCTACGGCATGTTGATCGGTCCGACGGCCAGCAAGAGCGAAATCGAGGCCTTCCGCCAGCAGATCCTGGCCGAGCCCGAACGCTATATCGCGCAACCTACGCTGTCACTTTCCACATGCCCGACGTTCGTCGAGTCCGGCGTGGCTCCCCGTCACGTGGACCTTCGGCCCTACGTGCTTTCGGGAAGCGAGACCATGGTGGTGCCGGGTGGCCTGACCCGTGTCGCGTTGCGCGAGGGATCCCTGGTGGTCAACTCGTCCCAGGGCGGTGGCACCAAAGATACCTGGGTACTGGAGAGCTGAGATGCTGTGTCGAACTGCAAGCGACTTGTATTGGTTATCGCGCGACGTCGAGCGTGCCGAGAACATCGCGCGCCTGGTGGACCTGACCCAGCGCATTTCCCTTTTACCCGAGCGCCTGGACCCGGGCAAATCCTCGACCACGGCCTGGAGTCGCGGGCTGGATGCGTTGGGGCAACTCGAGGCCTACAACGAACGCTACGACCAGATTCAGGTGGATCAGGTTCTGAATTGGCTAATCCTGAATCCCGACAATCCGTCCTCGATCCGCAATTGCCTGTTCATGGGACGCGAGCTGGGCCGTGCGCAGCGCGGCGCCATCACTGCCGAGATGTACCAGGAACTCAATACCTCATGGCTGGAGCTTGAGGAAGCGGTCGATGGGGCCACCAGCAGTGACGAGGTGACCCGTTTCCTGGAATGGGTCAAGACGCGTTCGGCGGCTTTTCGCGGCGTGACCATCGGTACCATGGGGCGCGACGAGGGCTACCACTTCCTGGCACTGGGCACTGCGGTCGAACGCGCCGACAATACGGTTCGCCTGCTGGACATCAAGTATGCACAGGCCGAGGAATCGGATGGCAATTCGCGGGATTTCATCCAGTACTACCAGTGGAGCGCGATGCTGCAGGCGATGTCGGCATTCGAGACCTACCGCAAGACCTACCGGGATGCGGTCAACCCGCTGCATGTGTCCGAGATGATGATTTTCCAGCAGGACATGCCGCATTCGCTGGCTGTATGCACCCAGTCGCTGCATCGCATCCTCGGGATTCTTGCCGACGAGCCCCGGACCGAGGCCGTGCGTCAGGCGGGGGCCTTGGCCGCAAGTCTCAGCTACGGTCGCATGCAGGATGTGGTGGAGCAGGGCATCAAGGTCTTCCTGGACGATTTCATGCTGCGGCTGGAACGCCTGACACAGGCCATCGTCGATCAGTTCATGACCTCCACCGACACAGGTTCGATCGTTGGCGAAGATGCAGGTTTGCAGACCGGCACGATGGTAAGCTGAGCGCTATGACCTTCGTGCCCGAGAGCTTCTGCATTCCATGACTTACTGTATCGGCATGGGCCTTGAAAAAGGGCTCGTTTTCGTTTCCGACTCGCGTACCAATGCCGGCATCGACAAGATTGCCCGCTTCGAGAAGATGCGTGTGTTCGAGAACCCGGGCGAACGGGTGCTTGTGACGCTTTCTGCAGGCAACCTGTCGGTCACGCAGAACGCCCTGAACCTGCTGGACATGCGCATCAGCAAGGATGCACAAACCGCATCGCTGTGGAACGTGACGTCCATGTACGAGGCCGCGCGCCTGCTCGGTGACGCCATGCGCGAGGTGCGCGAGCACGATGAAAAGTACCTGCGCGAAAAGAACATCGATTCCACGGCCACGTTCATCCTGGGCGGCCAGATCGCAGGGGAAACGCCGCGCCTGTTCCTGGTCTACTCGGAAGGCAATTTCATCGAGGCGTTGAATGACACGCCGTACTTCCAGATCGGCGAGATCAAGTACGGCAAGCCAATCCTGGATCGCATGATCAACCGCCACTCGTCCCTGGCCGAAGGCGTCAAGTGCGCGCTGATCTCGTTCGATGCGACCATCCGCTCCAACCTTTCGGTGGGCGCGCCGATCGACCTGCTGGTGTATCGCGCTGACAGCCTGCGTGTGGAGACCCGCGAGCGACTGATGGACGACGACCCGTATCTGGCCCAGGTCAACCGCGAGTGGGACCAGGGGCTGCATTCCGTGTTCAATGCATTGCCGGAGCATGACTGGTAGCGCAGAACACAACGTGGCCCCAAGTAGCCCGGATAAGCAAAGCGCATCCGGGGTGGCATGCCCCATGATCAAGAAGAGATGCCCCAATCCCAGGGGTCGCGGTGCGACCCGACCCGGATGCGGCCTGCGGCCTTATCCGGGCTACGCAAGCGGCGATCTGGTAGCCCGGATAAGCAAAGCGCATCCGGGAAGACACCCCCCACGCAGCTCATATAAGCAAACCGCAACCGGTAAGACACCTGCCATCGCCTTCGGCGCATGTCCGATACGCCGGTATACTTGGTATTTACCAACGTTGCGTGGAGCCAGCATGAGCAATTTCCGAACCGAACATGACAGCATGGGCGAACTGAAGGTGCCTGCAGATGCCCTGTGGGGAGCACAGACACAGCGTGCGGTCGATAATTTTCCGGTGTCCGGACTCACGGCGCCACGCGAGTTCATCCGCGCGCTGGGCCTGATCAAGTCCGCCGCTGCCGAGGCCAATGCCAAGCTGGGCCACCTGAAGAAGGTGCAGGCATCCGCCATCCGCAAGGCCGCGGACAAGGTGGCCGAGGGCGAATACGACAAGCACTTCCCGATCGACATCTTCCAGACCGGTTCGGGCACCAGCACCAACATGAACGCCAATGAGGTCATCGCGCACGTGGCCGCCAGGGCCAGTGGACGAAAGGTGCACCCCAACGACGACGTCAACTACGGGCAAAGCTCCAACGACGTGATCCCGACGGCAATCCACGTCAGCGCCACGCTGACCGTGAGCGAGAAGCTGCTGCCCGCGCTCAAGCACCTGAAAAAGACCATCGACAAGCGTTCGCGCCAGCTCAAGAGCGTGGCCAAGACCGGGCGCACCCACCTGATGGATGCCATGCCGATCACCTTCGGCCAGGAGCTCTCGGGCTGGTCGTCCCAGGTCGGATCGGCCATTGAACGCATCGAGGACGCACTCAAGCGCATGCGCCGCCTGCCGCTGGGCGGCAGCGCTGTGGGCACCGGTATCAACGCCGACCCGAAGATCGGCCCGACCGTCGCCGCGGAACTCAAGAAGATGACCAAGGTGAAGTTCGAGTCCGCCGACAATTATTTCGAGGGCATCTCCTCGCAGGACGCGGCGGTCGAGCTTTCAGGCCAGCTCAAGACCTTCGCCGTCAGCCTGATGAAGATCGCCAACGACCTGCGCTGGATGAACTCCGGCCCTCTTGCCGGCCTCGGCGAGATCGAACTGGAGACGCTGCAGCCGGGTTCCTCGATCATGCCCGGCAAGGTCAATCCGGTGATTCCCGAAGCCGCCACCATGGTCGCCGCGCAAGTGATCGGCAACGACGCCACCATCACCGTGGGCGGGCAGGCAGGCAACTTTCAGCTCAACGTGATGCTGCCGGTTATCGCCTACAACCTGCTGCAGTCGATCGAGATCCTGGCCAATGTGTCGCGACTGATGGCGGACAAGGCCATTGCCAGTTTCAAGGTCAACAAGGACAACATCGCCCAGGCACTGGACAAGAACCCGGTCCTGGTGACTGCGCTCAATCCCGTGATCGGCTACGACAAGGGTGCCGCCACCGCCAAGCAGGCCTACAAGGAAAAGCGCCCGATCATGGACGTGGCGCGCGAAACCACCGACCTGTCCGATGCCGAACTGAAAAAACTGCTCGATCCCGTAGAAATGACCAAGGGCGGCATCCACGGCAAGTGAGCTTGCGCAACACATGAAGAAGGCCGCCCATGGGCGGCCTTCTTGCATCCACGCCGTGCATGCACGACTTGATTGGAAACTTGATCTTCAGTCCTCGCGGGTGCGAACACTGGTCACGTCGTTGCGGTCCAGGGCGTCGCTGCGGCATTGGTCGATCTTCTCCGGCGTCAACGTGGCGTAGGGCCGGAAGGCGGACAGTGACGCGGCGAGTTGTTGCTCGGTGGACATCAGCGCGGGCAAGGCGTCGCACAGTTTTGCCGCGGCCATGTGGATGGGCGCAAGTTTTTTCTGTACGCGTTGCTCGATACTGTCGTCCGATGCGCCGAACAAGGCCATCATGGCGGCGGGCCAGGCGGCATGCAGGCCAATGTCCGCGCCCTGACGTCCGATTTCGATGCCTTTCAGTGCGATATGCACCGCCTGCTGGCGGTAACGGCGCACCAGCGTGTGCTGGTGCGCGGTCAGGCGCACGGGCCGATGGCCGATCAGGAGATCACTGTGCGGGGTGATCTCGGCGACCGGCACGCCCTTGTCGTCTGCCTGGAGTGTGATGTTGTT
>NZ_JAQIBU010000268.1 GCF_027858935.1 Oleiagrimonas sp.
TATAGGGCGTCAAACGGGCACCTTTATGCATGTTCATCCGGGGCTCCTGAAGGGTTGGTCGGTTCGCACCTCCAGTCTTTCGGGTTTGCCTCGGATGAACAACCTACTGAGAGATCACAACTAGACGTTCAATCCATCACTTTCACATTGCCGGAGGACGCCGCACGCGGCGTGTCCTGTGCCGCAACCAGACCAATGCGGTGCCCCACGTGCACGTAACGCTGCGGGCCGAAGGGCGACAGCACACCGTAATCCACGCGCTGGCCATTCAGGTACAGCCGTATGCGGGGCGGCTTGAGTCCCAGCTTGCGCAAGTCGAATCCGGTGTCCGATCGCCAACGCTGCACGGGTGCGTTGGCCAGTGCAGCAATGTCGTCCAGGCGTCCGTCGTCCACGCGCTTGTGCTCGGGCGCCTGCATCCACCAGTGCCCGTCACGACGCACGTAGACATGGGATGGCTGGCCCGGACGCTCAACGCGCACGCGGGTGATCCGCGCCACTTCGAGCTTGAGCAGGGTGCCGGGTTGCGCGCTTCGATCGATTTGCCACTGCCATGCGGCCAGTGCCAGAAGCACCGCCCATGCGACGACAAACAGGATGCGACGCTGCGTCCGCTTCATGCCGTCAACGTCGGCGCCGACGCCAGGCGATGCCGACGCCAAGCAACAGCAGCAGCACCGGCAGGCCGATCATGAATACAGCGGCCAGCGCAGTCATCCCGCCGGGCGACAGCTGCACGATGCGGTCCGGTGCCACCGGCCGCGGAACATCGACCAGCGCGTCGTCGCCAAGCAGCCAGTTGATCACGCGCTCGCCCAGCGCACGATTGCCGGCGTGGCCCAGGAATCCGTTGGACAGGAAATCGCCGTCACCGATGACCACCGCGCGCTGCATGTTCTTTTCGGGACTGGGCGAGAGCCGCGACAGCGCATACCCAAAGTCCAGCGGACCACGCAACTCGCCCTTGCCGGGATCGAAGCGGATGGTGGAAGGGTGCTTGTCGTCGATCGGTTGCAACACGGTCCAGCTCTGTGGCCCGGACGACAGCAATGGCTTGGCCGACCACTGCGTGTCCGAGGTGCTGGCCAGGGCCTGCACGCCGGGAAACAACGTCGTCTTGTCGAAACCCCGCGTGACCGCATCGGGCGGATAATTGCCGACCGCGATGATGCGCGGATCGTCCAGTCCCAGTGCCGAACCCTGGCCGTCCACCAGCACCCCGGGAAGCCGCTGCACGCCAAGCGCCTCGGCCAGCGGTTTCAGTTCCGGATGCGGCTCATCGGGTTCGCTCAGCCACAGGATGTTGCCGCCCCCCTGCACATAGTTGACCAGCGCCTGCACCGCGCCATGCGGCAGGGGCTGTACCGGGCTGGCGAGCACCACCAGGTTGGTGTTTTCAGGCACACCTTGCACCTGGCTGAAATTCAGCGGCACCGCACGCATGCCGCGTGCAGCCAGTGGACTGACAAAGTCGGACAAGTCTTCGCCGCGCTTTCCGCCGGCCAGCCGTTCGCCGTCACCCGTGACGAAAGCCACGATGCGGTCGCCCCCGCGAGTCAGGCGTTCCAGCGCATTGGTAAGGCTGTCCTCGCTCAGTTGCTGCAGGCGCTGCTCGCGTCCGCGATAGCGCAACACCAGTTCGCCCGCCACCGAAATCCCGGCCTTGCGCATGGCCTCGGGGTTCTTGTCCGGGTCCACGAAATGCAGCGTGATGTCGTGTTTGACCGCCTGGTAGCGCGAAATGAAGGCCGCGATGGTCGGGCGCAGGCTGCCACCGGGGACGGCATAACTGGTGATCTTGACTGGTCCCTGCATACGAGCCAGCACCGCACGCGTGGGCGCCGTCAGACTGGCACGGTGGCCGGCGCTCCAGTCGAAAGTGGCCTCATGCCGACTACCCAGATAGCCGATGCATCCGGCGGCGACCAGGACCGCCAGCGTGAATACCCAAGAGCCCAGCCGCCGGCCCATCATGTGCGGATCCTCTCATCGCCGACCCGCCGGATTGCCAGCACCAGGGCTACCGTGATCACCAGCGCGAACCAGAGCAGATCATCGGTATTGACCAGACCCCGTCCCATCGGCTGCAAGTGCGTGGACAGCGCCAGCCAGTTGGCAACGCCGCCGAGCACGCCCTGGTCGAGCGAAAGTTTGTTGACGCCCACCAGCAGCGCCGAGACCACCAGGGCACCGGCAGCGGCCAATGCGGGGTGACCGGCATACGCCGAGCAGGCCACGCCGATCGCGTTGAGTGCCGCCAGCGCCAACGTCAGGCCGAGCGCGGCGGAGGCCAGCTTGCCCCAGTCCGGGCTGGTGACCAAGGCCAGCGCCAGCGGCATGGCCAGCACCAACAAAAGCACCAGCAGTTGCCAGGCCAGGGTGGCCATGTACTTGCCCAGCACCACGGCTCGCGGCGACAGGCCAGAAGCAAACAGCAAAGGCAGGGTACCGCTGCGTCGTTCCCCGGCCAGGGTACCCATGCTCAGCAACGGCGCCAGGACCAAGGCGGCAATCACAAACAGGGCCAGCCACGGCAGTGTCACCAGATCCGTGAAACCACTGGTATTGCCCGCCGCGACCATCCGCAACTGCAACGCCAGGAACTGGTTCAGCATCAGCAGGAATTCCCAGCCCATGCCGGCCAGGCTGAGCGCCGCCAGCAACCAGGCCAGCGGTCGGCTCCAGATGCGTCGCCATTCCAGGCGCATCACGGCCCATGTACTCATGCTTGCGCCATCCGTTCACTTCGCGTCGCAATGTCCATGAATGCCCGGTCCAGACTGCCGGATGTGACCTGCAACTCGGCCAGCGACAGGCCGGCCTCGACCACAGCGCGTGACAACGCCGGGGCATCGGCATTCTCGCGCAGGCGCACGCGGTAGATTCCGGGCGCCTCGGCGATAACTTCGGCGACCGGCGGCAAGTTGGCGATACGGCTGGCGTCCACCGGCGTTGCCAGGGTAAGACGCATACGGCCATGACCGTCATCGAGCGGAGCATCATGGCGCAAGAGGCCCTGGTGCAGAATCGCCACTCGATCACATATGGCCGTGACCTCCGGCAGCAGGTGCGTGGACAGGATCACCCCGCAGCCGGACGCGGCACGCTCTCGGATCAGCTCGCGCAACTGCGCCGACTGCACCGGATCCAGACCGTTTCCCGGTTCATCCAGCACCAACAGCGGCGGCTCGTGAAGCAGGGCACAGGCCAGGCCCACACGCTGCCGCTGTCCTTGCGAGAGCACGCCAACCAGACGTCGGGACATGGATGCCAGCTGCAATCGCTCGAGCAAACCATCCACACGCTTTCGAAGCGTCTGCCGGTCAAGCCCACGCAAGCGGGCACTGGCCTGGAGGTGTTCGATGACGGTGAGCTCCGCCCACAGAGGTGCGCGCTCGGGCAGCCAACCCACCGCTGCACGCGCCAGGCTCGGCTGTTCGTACAGGTCCACGCCATTGATCCGGACCTGGCCTCGATCCGGACGCAAGGCACCGGAGATCATGGCCAGCGTAGTCGACTTGCCCGCACCGTTTACACCCAGCAGGCCCAGTACCTGCCCCCGTTGCAGGCCCAGCACCAGCTCAGACACCACTTCGTGGCCACCCAGGGATCGGCTGACGTGGTCCATTTGCAGCAGGGGCGCGGTTTCATTCACTTGATGATTCTGGCCGGGAACCCATATCTAGGACAAGCGCCAATGTATGGATTCGCGAGCACGTAACACTTTTCCATGCCGTGTTGTGGTTCAATGGTAATGCGTGATTCTGGCGTTCGCGGCCATTTTGGCTGGACGCGATGGATATGCGGACCCGACATGCAATTTTCTGCTCCGACACACGAGATGTTTTTCTGATGTTTCAAGTTTTCCTCGATTTTGCTGCCCGCGGCCTTACCGGCGCTGGCTGGGTGACCTGGCTGGTCTACCTGCTTGTGGTCACGCAACTGACCATCTTCGCGGTGACGCTGTACCTGCACCGCAGCCAGACCCATCGCGGCGTGGATTTTCATCCGGTCGTGGCACACGTGCTGCGCTTCTGGTCGTGGCTGACCACCGGCATGGTCACCAAGGAATGGGTGGCCATCCACCGCAAGCACCACGCCATGGTGGAAACCGAGAATGATCCACACAGCCCGCAGATCTACGGCCTTAAGAAGGTCTTCTGGGATGGTGTCGGCCTGTATCGCGAAGCCAGCCAGAACACCGCGGACATGGAAAAGTATGGACGCGGCACGCCGGACGACTGGATCGAGCGGCACCTGTACAGCGTTCATCCGTACAGCGGCCCGACCCTGATGCTGTTCATCAACCTTGCCTTGTTCGGCTCGGTAGGCGTGGCTTTGTGGGCGATCCAGATGATCTGGATTCCGTTCTGGGCTGCCGGCTTCGTCAACGGCATCGGCCATTGGTGGGGCTATCGCAATTTCGAGAGCTCGGACACCGCGACCAACCTGATCCCATGGGGATTCTGGATTGGTGGCGAGGAACTTCACAACAACCACCACGCTTTCCCCAGCTCGGCCAAGTTCGCGCTGCGCAAGTGGGAGTTTGATATCGGCTGGGCGGCCATTTGCGGACTGCGCGCCCTGGGCCTGGCCAAGGTGCTGCGCGTGGCACCATCGCTGGATGTGCGTCCGAACGTGAACCTGCCCGATGCAGATACGCTGCGTGCCGTGCTGACCCATCGCTTCCAGGCCATGACCGATTACTACCACCAGGTCATCATGCCGACCCTGCGCGAGGAAAGTGCCCGTGCCGGCAACAATCTGCGCGACGTGCCGCGGCGTCTGCGGCGCGCCATGGCCGATGGCGGTCGATGGCTGGATCGCGACAAGCGCAAGCAGCTTGAGGCTGTGGTCGAGAAACGGCCGACGCTGCGCGTAGTGTGCGACTATCGCGCGCGTCTGGCGGCGCTGATGGAGCAACGCGGCGCCGACGCCGCCCTCAAGGGCCTGCAGCAGTGGATTCACGAGGCCGAGCAGAGTGGAATCCGCGCATTGCAGGATTTCGCGCAGCACCTGAAGGGCTACGCCTTACCTACTCACGGCTGAGCGCGACGTTCATTGAATGCATGTATGGAAAGGCCCGCCATTAGGCGGGCCTTTTTCATCTGTGCCGCCGGACCGGAACGCGCGCTTTCGAGCTCGCGCCTCACCGTACAGACCTCACGAAGTGCATTTCACGACCTGGATACCGCAGGCCGAGGATACAGGCGTGGGCAAAAGGATGCTGGCAAAAGAAAACCCGCCAGATGGCGGGTTTCCCGGAAAGGTCTTCCAGACCCGGCGCAAGGCCGGGACCGGATCACTTGGATCCGATCACTTGATCTTGCCTTCCTTGTACATGACGTGCTTGCGGATCGTGGGATCGAACTTCTTGATCTCCATCTTCTCCGGCATGTTCTTCTTGTTCTTGTCGGTGGTGTAGAAGTGGCCGGTGCCGGCCGACGAAATCAGGCGGATCTTGTCGCGCTTGGATGGCATGATCTTGTCTCCTTAAACCTTTTCGCCGCGAGCACGCAGGTCGGCGATCACGGCCTCGATGCCGTTCTTGTCAATGGTGCGCAGCGCCTTGCTGGACACACGCAATTTCACCCAGCGCTTTTCGCTGGGCACCCAGAAACGACGCTCATGCAGGTTGGGCAACCAGCGGCGACGGGTCTTGTTGTTGGCGTGCGACACATTGTTGCCGCTCTGCACACCTTTGCCGGTGACTTGGCATACACGGGCCATGATGACCTCCGAAATAGGATGTTGACTACCCATTAGCCAGGGCGGTTTCGGCCCAGCCGCGGCTTCGGGCCGCGTGCGGAGTGCTGGAAATCTGCCTGGCAAAACCCACGCGTACCGCGCCGCTTGGGTCACCCACGGACGTGGAAAGAGCAAGGCTAGCTGGCCATTATGGCAATACGACGCCTGTGCCGCAATAGTGTGTCCCACCTGACTCCACCGGGCAGCGGACAGCCTGCCGGGATTGTGGGACAATGATTGCTTTCATATCCGCATTTCCCATCAGAGAACATCATGGCAGAAAACATCGACGCCAACCCTCAGGACAACGAGATGCAGCTGGTGCTGCAGAAGGTCTACCTGAAGGACGCCTCCTTTGAAGCACCGAATGCCCCCGGGATCTTCCAGGACATGGGGGGAACCGAGGAACAGCCGCAGGTCTCTCTCAACGTTGGACACACCGCCACCCGTCTTGACGAGACCACCCGCGAGGTCGTGCTCTCGCTGACCCTTACCTGCGAACTTGGCGAGCACACCGCCTACCTGGCCGAAGTGCATCAGGCGGGGATCTTCGGTATCGCCGGTTTCGGGCCCGAGGAAGAGGACGGTATCATCGGAAGCTACTGCCCGACCGTGCTTTTCCCCTATGCGCGTCAGGTGATTTCATCGCTGGTCATGGATGGCGGTTTCCCGCCGTTCCTGCTGCAGCCGATCAATTTCGACGCGCTGTATGCAGAACAGAAGCGCCAGCAGGCCTCCGGTGAAAATTCCACGCCGACGCTGAACTCCTGAGTCCACGAGATGGCGCACGGAAAGCTTCGCGTCAGCGTTCTGGGAGCCGGCTCATGGGGCACTGCGCTGGCCGCTCTGCTCACGCGCAATGGCGCCCCCACAACCCTTTGGGGGCGCAATCGCCATGCACTGGAGGAGATGCAGGGGGCACACCGCAACCTGCGCTATCTTCCGGCCCTGGAGCTGCCCCCGACGCTGGCCTACGAAACCGACCTGGCCATCGCCGTGGCGCATGCAGACATGGTGGTAATCGTTGTCCCCAGCCATGCCTTCGCAGCCCTGCTGGAAAAACTTACGCCGCTGCTGCCAGCCCACTGTTCAGTGGCGTGGGCAACCAAGGGCTTTGAACCGGGCACCGGCCGTTTCCTGCATGAGCTGGTTGCCGAACGTCTGCCCGGCCGGCCGGCCGCGGTAGTCACCGGCCCCTCATTCGCTCGCGAGGTCGTGGCCGGGTTACCCACCGCCGTCACCGTGCAGGCCGCGGATTTGGCCTTTGCCCAGACCCTGGCCGACCTGCTGCATTCGGACACCTTCCGCGCCTACACCGGCAATGACATGCTTGGCGCAGAACTGGGCGGCGCGATGAAAAACGTCCTGGCCGTAGCCACCGGCGTGGCCGACGGCATGCAGCTCGGGCTGAATGCGCGTGCCGGCCTGATCACCCGCGGCATGAATGAAATGCTGCAACTGGGCGTCGCGCTGGGCGCGCGCCCGGAGACACTGATGGGCCTGTCCGGACTAGGCGATCTGGTTCTGACCTGTACCGGTGATCTGTCACGCAACCGCCGCCTGGGGCTGGCCCTCGGCCGCGGTATCACCCTGGATGAGGCTGTGCGTGACATCGGCCAGGTGGTCGAAAGCGTGGTCACCGCCGACGAGGTCGGACGCCTGGCTGAAAAGCATGATCTGGACCTGCCCATCGCCTACGGTGTGCGCTCCGTGCTGCATGGCGAGATCACCCCGGTCGAAGCGCTTCGCGCACTGATGGCGCGTGAACAGAAACCCGAATATTCCGGCCCGTTGTTCCCACCGCGCTGAACCGCTCCTGCATCGATTGCACGCCTGTGCGTCCGATCCTGAGCCCACACGGGTCACGCAGGCTGCTAGTCTTTACGTTTTAAGCCTCGAGCGAAAAGGATGCAGCGACCGAGCAGCGAACGTCGGGTCACGCCCCCGTCGCCAAAGGACAAGGCCTGCGACGACAGCAAGCCCGTGCCCAAGGCCTGGCAGCGCTTGCTCAACGGACGCTCCAGTCTGACCTCCGCCAAGACGCATGGCCAAGGTCACACGCTTGGGTTTTTCCTGGAAATGGTCGCCGTCGAGGACGCTCCCGCCGCACGCATGGAAGCCGCGCCGGTGCTGCTGCAGGTTGGCGAACACGGCCGCCTGTTCCACGCCGTGCCACTCGATCCACGCCGGCTTGCACAGACAAACCTGCCACTGGTCGAACACCGCCTGGCGGCCACCCTGATGGGGCTGCCGCACAGCCAGCGCAAAGGCCGCAACTACGCACATCTGTCCGGTGCCATTGGCGATGCCCTGCTGGGTGAAATGCTCGACACCGCACCCTGTTTTCTCGGTGGCGTGGCCGGCCTGCGTCTTGCGCGTGGCCGTCCACATCCCCCCGACTGGACCTGGGTCATGTCCGCCGACGGTCACCAGCAGCTGCAGCCCGAACTCGCACCTGGCCAACGCCTGCTGCGCGCAGGCGTCTGGTGGTATCTGGACCCGGAAAATGCCGAACTCGGCCTGTTGAACATCCAACCCGCCGAAGCCGGTATCGCCGAGTCTCCTTCGCTGGCACCCGAGGATGCAGCGGCCCTGGCCTCCGCGCTTGCCAAATCGCGACTGGCCGATCGCGTGCCCCCGCCCACGGTGCTGGGCACCGCGCGCCCTGCAAAACTGACACCCAAGCCCGTGCTCACCCTCAAGGCGCTGACCCGCCATGCACGACTGGCTGCCGGTACGCCACCGCTGGCCTACGCGCGACTGACTTTCGACTACGGCGGTGAACGTCTGCCCGGCCGCGGTGGTGAACCGCACGTCCGCCGGGTCCGCGACGGCAAGCTGATCGAGATCACCCGCCGTCGCGCCGAGGAACTGGCCGCCATGGAACGCATGGAAACGGCCGGCCTCACCCCTGCCGTCGACACCGAAGGTCTGCCCTGGGATCTGGCCGAAACCTTGCCCGAGGATGCCTGGATGTTCCCGGGTACAGGCCATACCGGTGCGCTGGAAGTCAATACTCCCGCGCGCTGGCTGGCCTTGCGCGGCAAACTGGAAGCAGACGGGTTTGTGCTCGAGTACGCCAGCAGTTTCCCGTTCGAGGTCCTGGAGGGACCGGTGCACTGGTACGGAGAAGCCAGCGAGCGTAGCGGGGATGACCGCTTCGATCTGGAGATCGGTATCGAAGTTGAAGGCCAGCGCGTGAACCTGCTACCCGTCGTGGCACAGGCGTTGAGCGAACAGCAACTCAGTCTGACCCCGCCCGCCAACGAGGCCGAGGATGCGGTCTGGTATGCCCCGGTCGATGACCGCCGCCGCGTGCCGGTGCGCCTGCGCGATCTTCGCGCCATGCTGGCGCCACTGGCTGAATATCTGGAACGCCCACGTCCCAAACTGCGGCTCCCCCGGGTGCAGGCCGGCCGCCTGGAGGAGTTGTCCAAGGCGCTTCCCGCAGACGGCACGCTGGAGGCCCCCAAGGCGTTGCTCGGCTTTACCCGTCGCCTTCGCGAAGCCGCCGCACGCGCCAGCACCACCGTGCCCAAAGGGGTCCAGGCCACCCTGCGCGACTACCAGCGTGAAGGATTGCGCTGGCTCAATGCGCTGGGCGAAGCCGGCGTCGGCGGCGTGCTTGCCGACGACATGGGCTTGGGCAAGACACTGCAATTACTGACCCACCTGATGGCGTTGCACGAATCCGGTCGCCTAAAGCATCCCGCGCTTGTGGTGCTGCCAACCAGCCTGATCCCCAATTGGCAATCCGAAACGGAGCGCTTCGTACCCAGCCTTCGCGTACTCACCCTGCATGGTCCGCAGCGCGGCGAACAGTTCAAGCGTATCGCCGAGCACGACATCATCCTGACCAGCTATGCGTTGCTGCCTCGCGACCTGGATGTCCTGAAGAAACAGCGCTTTGCGCTGGTGGTGCTGGATGAGGCACAGCAGGTCAAGAATCCGCGCACCCAGGCGCGTCGCGCATTGCTCAAGCTCAACTGCGACCGTTTGCTGTGCCTGACCGGAACGCCGCTGGAAAATCACCTGGGCGAACTGTGGTCGCAGGTCGACCTGGCCGTGCCCGGCCTGCTCGGTGACGAACGCGCCTTCCGTCGTCATTACCGCGGCCCGATCGAGAAACAGAACGACGAGGCGTGTCAGCAGCGCCTGAATCAGCGCATCGCGCCGTTCATCCTGCGCCGCACCAAGTCGGAGGTGGCCTCCGAACTTCCGGCCAAGACCGAGATCACACGACGCGTGGCGCTGGAGGGCAAGCAACGTGATCTTTACGAAAGCCTGCGCCTGTCACTCGCCGACGAGCTGCGCGAGGTGATCGCGCAACGGGGCATCGAGCACAGCGGCATCTTTGTGCTCGATGCCTTGCTCAAGCTGCGTCAGGCCTGCTGCGATCCGCGCCTGGTCAAGTTGGAGGCGGCTCGTGGCGTTCGCGAGTCGGCCAAGATGGAGCTGCTGCTGGAAATGCTTCCTGCGCTGGTGGCCGAGGGTCGCAAGGTACTGCTGTTCAGCCAGTTCACCGAGATGCTCAAGCTGATTGGTGACGAGCTCGACCGCAAGCGTATCCGCTACGTCACCCTCACTGGCGAAACCCGCGACCGCGCCGAACCTGTACGCCGCTTCCAGAACGGTGAAGTCCCGCTGTTCCTGCTCAGCCTGAAGGCCGGCGGCGTGGGCCTTAACCTCACCGCCGCCGACACCGTGATTCATTACGATCCGTGGTGGAATCCCGCCGCCGAGGCGCAGGCCGCCGACCGCGCCCACCGCATCGGCCAGGACAAGCCGGTGTTCGTGTACAAGCTGATCACCACCGCCACGGTCGAGGAACGCATCGAGGCCATGAAGGTGCGCAAGGCCGAACTCGCCGCTGCGGTGCTCGACGGCGGCGGCAGTCGTGATCGGCTGAAATTCGACCAGGGCGATCTGGACGCCCTGCTGGCCGGCGTGAACGGCTGATCGCCCACGCAGCCCATATGCGCTGCATGCGCAGGCCCCTCAAGGGCACCCGAATGACGGCGTTGCGCAAACTGAGTCGGGGCCACCCTCGCCATCAAAAAAAGCGTGGGCCCCGCTCATCATCGGCTGACCCCACGCCATTACCTTTGGCCGCGCTTCGAAGCGCGGATCTTCAGCGCCCCGGAATCACGACCAGAGCGTGCGGCCCAGGAAGGTCAGGGTGCGGTCCCATGCCCGCTGCGCCCATGCCGGATCGTACTGCGTGCCGGCAATGCGGCCCTCGCCCACGGCTGTCTCGTTGGCAAAGGCGTGATGGGCGAGATAGCGGTGGAACTGCGCATCCACGCCGGCATCGACCATCTTCGCTTCCAGTTGGTCGATGGAATCGATCGGGAAGAATGCATCCTGGGTACCGAAGTGACCCAGCACCGGGAACTTGATCGAAGATGCATCGACGTATTCCATCGGCGGGGCACCGTAATAGATGACACCGGCGGACAGATCCGGGATCTGGCAAACCGATAGCACGCTCAGCGCGCCGCCCATGCAGAATCCCATGACCGCCACCTTGCTGGTGTGCTGCTTGAGATAATCGACAGCGCCGCGAATGTCCTGGGAAACGGCATCGCCAAAGTCGAGACCATCCATGAGGTGATGCGCCTCCTCTTCCTCGACCGTGCTCTTGCCGTGATACAGGTCAGGTACCAGCGCCTGGTAGCCGGCATGCGCCAGACGGTCAGCGACACCGCGGATCTGGTCATTCAGGCCCCACCACTCCTGGATGACGACGACGGCCGGCGCATGCTCGGCGTTTTCCGGCCTGGCCAGATAGCCCTCGACCGGTTTGCCGTCTGGGCGATTGAATTTCACTGTATTTCCAGTGGTTGTGGACATGGTTGACCTCCTTGGGAAAATTCTTGGATGCCGGGCTGATGCCTGCGGCCTGCCGCCAGGATCGCCGCTGGTGCAGCGCGCACGGCACATGCTTGTTGTGATGCTTCGGGGACAGGACAGGATACGTGGCAACCGACCGCCTGGATCCCCGTGCACTCACTGCCCGCGCTCGAGCTTGTCCTGGGTGCGGGTCTCGAAGTCACTGGCTGCATGGCGCTCATGCAGCTGACCTTCCGGCTCGCCCCAGGTACGGTTGACCATGCGTCCGCGCTGCACGGCAGGGCGTTCGGCAATCTGGTTCGCCCAACGCTTGACATGTTCGTACTCATTCACCTGCAGAAAATCGCCCGCTTCATAAAGCTGGCCCAGGACCAGCGCGCCGTACCACGGCCATGTGGCGATGTCGGCAATGGTGTAGTCCTCACCCGCCAGGAAGGTGTATTCACCCAGCCGGCGATCCAGTACATCGAGTTGGCGCTTGGTTTCCATCGCAAAACGGTCAATCGGGTATTCCAGCTTGACTGGAGCGTAGGCGTAGAAATGGCCGAAACCGCCACCCAGATAGGGCGCGCTGCCGATCTGCCAGAACAGCCAGGACAGGCATTCCGTACGCTGCGCCCGGTCGGTGGGCAGCAAGGCAGCGAATTTTTCGGCCAGATACAACAGGATGGAGCCGGACTCGAATACGCGCAGGGGTTTCGTCTCGCTGTGATCGACCAGCGCGGGGATCTTGGAATTGGGGTTCACGGAGACAAAACCGCTACCGAACTGGTCGCCCTCGGTGATCTGGATCGGCCAGGCATCGTATTCGGCGCCCGAATGCCCCAGCGCCAAAAGCTCTTCCAGCATGACCGTCGCCTTGACGCCGTTGGGTGTGGCCAGTGAATACAGCTGCAGCGGGTGGCGCCCGACCGGCAGGTCCTTGTCATGGGTGGGGCCAGCCAAGGGACGATTGATACTGGCGAACTTGCCGCCGCTTTCGCGATCCCAGGTCCATACTTCGGGTGGGCTGTAGGACGAATCTGATTCTTTCATCGGCAAACTCCTCGGAAAATGTATGCAAGTACTTGGTGCAACGGTCCACTCCATAAATGGGTCATGCCCCGCGTCCCTTCAAGGTTCATCCACTTTGCAGCCATGCGTGAACCTGTCCGGTCCGTCGGCACTGCGGCCCTCCTGGCATCCAGATGGTGTCAAAGCATGACCGGCCCGACCTTCGTGTTCGGCCCCTCATTCAGGAGCAGGGCAATGAAGCCAAGGAGCCGGGAACGGTACGGATTGAAGTGACCTTGGTGGCGTGCATCCCCGGGATGACGCCAACCAGCAGGTCGGGAAGCTCGGTCCTCCACATCAGGCAGCCACTTGCAGTCCAGCGCAGGTGCTGCCCCGGCCTTTACACGAACCGCCCGGCGTTGAAGTCCTCGACCGCCTCGATGATTTCCTTCCTGGTGTTCATCACGAACGGTCCGTAGCGGGCGACCGGCTCGCGCAACGGCCTGCCCGCAACCAGCAGGACGCGTGTGGCGTGATCGCCGGCATCCAGCTGCACGGTGTCGCCATCCGAAAGCACGGCCAGCTCGCTTCGACCCAGGGTTTCCCCCGCCACACGCGCGGCGTCGCCCTCGAACACGTAGGCAAAAGCGTTGTGGCCGGACGGCACCGGAACCTGCAGGCTCGCGCCTGGCTCCAGCGCCACGTCCAGGTACAGCGGCTTGGTGGCGACGCCGTTGATCGGGCCTTCGGTGTCGCCGAAACGACCGGCCACTACGCGCACCTTCACGCCTGCGTAAGGAACAACGTCTGGGATCTTTTCCGGCGCGATGTCCTGGTAGCGGGGCGCGGTCATCTTGTCCTTCGCCGGCAGATTGACCCACAACTGGAAACCGCGCATCAGGCCTTCCTCCTGTTCGGGCATCTCCGAATGGACGATGCCCCGCCCGGCGGTCATCCATTGCACGCTGCCGGACGTGAGCAGGCCGCTGTTGCCCTGGTTGTCGCCATGGCGCATGCGCCCGTCCAGCATGTATGTGACGGTCTCGAAACCGCGGTGCGGGTGCTCGGGGAAGCCCGCGATGTAGTCGCCCGGCGTGTCGGAACCGAACTCGTCCAGCAGCAGGAACGGGTCGAGCATGTCCAGATCGGGTTGGCCGAT
>NZ_JAQIBU010000305.1 GCF_027858935.1 Oleiagrimonas sp.
GGGCGGGGAACTGCGACGCCGAGGGGCGGCCTTCTCTTACGTATTGGTGTGAAATTTCCCGGGGCAAAAAATACCCATCGGAGCTATGGAGTAACTTTTCACAGCGACGTTTGCATCGCTTCCCGGCAGTAGGCGCAACTTCGCTTGAAGGCCAAAAATTCACTTGTACAAGCTCGCGTCGCCGATCGGTTCCAACCATGCCGGGGGCGCCCACAGCTGCACGCCAGCCGGTGCGCCGCGTGGACGGTAAGGCCGCCACAACAACAGCCAGAGCACCGAGGGGAGGTGCGACTGCGGCACCCCTGTAGCCCGGCTCAGGTCGCGCAAGGTCCACTCCGTGAAACGGTTGGGGGATGTGGTGTCGGGCGTTGGCGGGAGGGACTCATACCATTCCCGCACCCGCTGCCGGTCGGTGCGGCGTGGGAGTAGTTGGCGCGGTGGGTGCAGTTTTGAGACGTTAGCGGTCGACATGACGACTCCGGTCGAAAATGCACATTTGTCGTGTATCGATGGCGGCACGGGCTTCTTGGGCCGCAAAACTCGAGTTTTTGGCGTGTTTGGAGGATGGGGACCGTGCGGAGGGACCGACCGGGACCGACCTCGTTTCCAGGTCGGTCCCCGCTGCAGCTTTTGTGGCGCATAGGTTTGCGGCATCGGGGACCGTGGGACCGACCAAAACCAAACCACATCGCACACATGCACCGGCGCTGCACGCACACACCTTCCGGCATGGGTAGGTAACTTTTCTATTTGATATTGAAAAAAGTCGGTCCCTCGGTCCCCAAAGGGCCGCAAACCTATGCGCCACAAAAGCTGCAGGCGGGACCGACCCAGCCGCAAAGTCGGTCCCGAGTTGGTCCATTGGTCCCCGACACAAACCCGTACGCCAGCAGCTCATGCCGGGGTTCCCGACAACGTACGCCGCACGAAATCCTCGTCTGCACCCTTCCACTTGTCAGGTAGGTCACGCGAAGGGACGAATATGCGACTGCGCGGAACTTCGTGTTTTCGCCCCTGCCCAGTTATGAGTGCCAGCACGCGCCGCGTGCCGCAGCGGTACCTCCCAATAGAAGCCGCACTGATGGGACGACGGCAGACGGCTGCTGAAACAGCCTGAGGGCTGTTGCCCCGCCACTCCAGACCATCCTCGGCTAACGCAGCGCGACAGTCTTCGATCGTGAACAAGGGCAGATCGAATGGGAACGCTTTCTGCTCGAACCGCTCGACAAGCGCCGCTTCGATCGGGCTCCGACTGCTTGCGACCATGGCACGCTTTGCTGCAGAGATCGCGGGCAACTGGTGGGGACGGAATCCGGCGCTACTTGCTTCATTGAAAATTGTCTTCAGGACGCCTGGGCCGCGTGCGCCTTTCAGCAGCGCATAGAGCGCCTCTGCAAGGCAGTCAGGCATGCGTACAGCGGGCGACATGCATACGGCCCAACGCCGATCGTCATCTTCGAGATGCAGCGCGTCGGGATGATTTGAGGATGCCAGCACACTCACAACATTCTTCTGCGTGTAGCCCTTCGCTCCCTTCGGGTGGATGCGCGCCTCGTCACTGGTAATGATCGCCTTGAGATTGTCGGCGACGCGGCGAGCATCGCGCGCCGAACCCATGCGCAGCTCAGGCATGGTCACGATGCGAGCCTCTGCGAGCCAATCCGTAAACGGTGATTCGATTTCTGCCGCCGTCACGGTGGCGACGTTCGCCCTGCCAAACAGCGCGCGAGGCACTTCTTCTAGGAGTGTCGACTTGCCACAACCTTGCGCACCCACTAACAGCACTGCCACGGGCAACCGACGCGTACCGTCGGCCAGCAACCACGCGAGCGCCTGCATGACCCATGCACGGAATCCCGCTGCATCCGAGTCGCTGGGAGGAAGTAAATGGTCGAGAAAGTTGCTCCACAACTCGCGTTCATCGGGCGTCGGCGCCAATGGCTGCGGATTCCACGACAGCCAGCGGTTTGCAACCCTGCTGCCATCGCGCAGGAATATGTCCGCTTCACCCGGCGCATACGCGAGCTTGTCGACACGATCGACCTTTCGCGACGTGCGCAGCATGGTGCGAAGATTCACAGGCTTGTCGGGGTCCAGAGGCACCCGCCAACTGTTGGATTCCACGACGGCTTCCGGCGGTAGCAACGCACGCGTTTTCCGGCTGAGATATGCCGTCTGCTCCGCCACGTAGACGAAGTTCTCAGCGAGAAAGGCTTCCAAGGTTTCGCGGTCGGCGAACGGCACGGGCATGTGCACATCCACCGGCCGTACCCAGCCATTCGCTTCCGCCGTTTCAATCAAGTTCGATAGGCTCGCCCTGCCGTCAGCCGTACGCCACTTCTCGCTAATGAGACGATCCCGCGTCCAACCGTCCTCCATCCATTGCGGGGAACGGGCAGAATGCTTCTCCAGCAACGCGATGCGATCATCAAAAGATAGCGCGTTCAGCGCTGCCACCGCCCGCACCACCTGCGACCACCAAGGTTCTGCATCCCAACAACTTGCCACCGGACAAGCCGTCATCAACTCGTCCAGCATCGCAAGCTGCCGCTCGGGCGGCAGAGCGTGCAGCCACTCACTCCGGGGAGCGTGCAATCCAGCCAGCAGCACCGCATTGGAGTCGCGCGTGTTGGGCCTGACAAGGTCGACGGGTCCCCGGTCTGCCGTTACAAGCGCCACTGCCTGCGCCTTACCTGCAGCCTTCCGCAGACGCTCAAGAGCGTCGCGCACCGCAGATGCAGTGTGTATCTCGCCTCGCGTAAGCACGCGAGCTACGTTTCCATGCTTGGTAAGGGTGCCTGGGGCGCGCAATATCCTCGCGGCGTCCGCCGTACATGCCCGGTCAGACTTGAGCGCCCATGCGGTACTGTACCGTTTCAGGGAACATGCGAGTTCATCCCACTTATGCCGCGGCAGATCCTCGCTCAGGCACCAGTAGACGTGCCGACCAGCGCCGCTGTGCACCGTGAAACTTGGCGGCAGACCCAGCGCCGCAAAGAACTCTTGCAGCGCGGAGTCCGCCTCCGCTTCCGTGGCATAACCGTCACCCTTGCCGACATCCACATCCAACCAGAGGCAGCGCAAATTCTCTACGAGGCTGCGGCTGCGACTGATGGGCCCCATTTGCCGCCTGTAGCCACCAAGAGCGAAATAGACATTGCAACCTCCGTCACTGCCGGCGAGCAGCGCGTGGGCAAGTTCCTGCACGGTATCAACTACACGGTGCGACGCTCCGCGCTTAAAAAGCTCGGCCATGATGTAGGAAGGTCCAGCCACCGGTAGCACGGCACGGAGGAAATGCTCCAACTCAACCTGCGGCGGCAAACACGCGACTGGCTGCCCATCTGTGACGGCAGATGCTTTAGTTGTGGAGTCAACAGGCACTGGTGCGCCAGATACCTCCCTCCCCTGCGCCCGTGCTTTCAACTGATCCAGGTAGTTCATGGCCCATCGCTCTCGATGACACTGCATTCGCTCACCGAAATTGGCGGAAGGTCGCGGGACAACACGATGCGCACCAATGGACCTAGTGGAGCGGTCGCCACGCCCTCTGACTTGCGGACACGCGCGTCCGTGCGAACTTTGGATCCCGCCAATGCGGCCAGTTCTTTACCGACGTCCAGCACCATAGACGGGGATGTATCCGGGTCCGCGAGAAGACCCTGCAGACGATCCAGAAATTGCGGCATGGTGGCCGCGGCACGCGCCTCAACGAACTCGCCCGACAGCCGCAAACGGATGGCCTCGCGTGCAGCATCAGCGGCTTGCACTGAGTCATCGAAGCGCCGCGCGAGCGCATCCTCACTTTCGCGCAGGACTAACGCCGCGTCGGACAAGCTGAGCACATCCAGCAGCACGCGTGCCAACGTGGCGGTAACGTCGACCGAGGTGGGGGCGCGCATCATGCCGCCTCCGCGCTGTCGCGCGCCGCGATCCGGCCCGCGATCCATGCCAAAATTTCGTCCTCCGGCCATGCCCGGGCCGTAGCCGTCAGCGGTACCGGCCTTGGGAACCTCCCTGCTGCCATCGCGTCATATATCGTCGACCTTGAAAGGCCTGTGACGTGTTCAACTTCCTCGCGCCGCAGAAGGCGTGTGGTGGGGGGAGTGACGTTTTCCATGCGGATTGCCTCGGACGCAAGTAGGTGCGGCCTAGGATCCAGCGGAAAACCTGATACGGCTATTCACCCAACAAATGCACCCATTATTCGAGGCCGCAGCAACAGACTGTGCAAAACGTCAGCCACCTGCCCACCTTGGCCACAGCAATTGGCCAGCTTCGTCAGCGAAACTGACTATGGCCGGCGGCCAGTTCGACGGCGTTGGTGGCTCAGTCCTTTCACCAACGGCCTCTGTGGATCAACACCTGTCGCAGGCATGTCGGGGCGCCGTCGAGCCTGCAAGGGCCCTGATCGGCCAGACCCTGCCGGTCGTCAGTGGCGGCCCAGACCGAGTACGCCAAGTCCATTGCTCACTGAACCTTATATTCTCGTCATCGTGTGATTGACGTGGATTAAGTGAGACTGACCGGGTTCTACCCCGTTCCTGGGTCAATTTGAAGCCCCAAACTCGATTCACTCATGAATCAGCCCACGTTGACCGGCACCAGCGTCATCGTGTCGTTGCCGAAGATGTCTACGACCTTCACCGCCACAATGTAGCGGCCAGCGCGTTCGTACGTGTGGTCAGCCGTGATCATGTCCAGCTCGCGTTTCTTGCGGGTGCGGAAGCTCTGCCACTCGTTCTCGAAGATATAGCCGCCGGTCCAGCGCTCCTCGAACTCCAGCGGCGACTCGTCGGAATGTGATGCCGGTGTCGCCACGGCGGCATCCGTGTCAACCCCCAGCGGCACCTTGATCATCTCGCGGCGCGACTGGTAGTCAAAGTCCACTGCCCAGTAGTCGACCCAATCGGTCCAGGTTTTGGTAAGCACCTCGCGGGTGATCACGCCGTCCTTGTTCTTCCCGATCTTCAGCAGCTGGCCCTGGTCGCAGATCACGTCGCTCTGGCCGTCTTTGAGCGCGGCGATGGCCGACTCGGCGGCGCCCTGGCTGTAGTAGACCGAGAAGTCGGTCAGCTCGATCTTTACCGTGAGCTTGTCGCGCGCAGTCTTGCCCTTGGTATAGCGCGGGGTGGCTTCGACGAAGCTGATGTCGTGGAACACCACCTGGCCGCGATCCACCGCGCGCTTGTCGAACACGTCGGCAGGGATGTACTTGGGCGTGAGGTCGATACCCTTGGCTTTCGCCTCCTCTAGCACCGCCGGGAACAGGCCCATCTCGAACTCGAACGCCAGCACGTCGACGCGGGTGGCGCCACGCTTGCGCGTCTCCATGATGACCTCTTCGACAAACAGGCGACCCACCGGCAGGTTGATCGGCCCCACGACCACCAGCCGGCCGCCCTGCTTGCCGTCGAAGAACGCGTCGCTGTCGAAGGGCTCGGCCTTGTACGCGCGCAAGATTAGCTCACGGAACTCACGCTCCTTCTCGGCCAGTGCCTGCTCCTTCTGCGCACCGCTGAGGCGCCCGCCAACGTTGAGGTAGGCCTGTCGCTCGTAGCGGCCCAGGTTGAGCACCTCAAACGCACGAAACTCCTTGTCGGCTTGCTTTAGCTCGCGCTGCACGCCGATCAGGCGCTTGCGCGTGGTGTGAATGGCGAATTTGCCGAGGTCGGTAGCGATCCATTTACGACCGAGTTTTTCGGCGACGGCGGCCGTAGTGCCGGACCCCACGAAGAAGTCGGCAACAAGATCGCCAGTGTTGCTGCTAGCTTTAATAACGCGTTCGAGTAGTGCTTCAGGTTTTTGAGTGTTGTAGCCTTGAAACTCGTCCGCCATTGAATTGATTACATCAATGTCATTCCAAAAGTCTGATACGTAGACACCTTTTGCCTCCTTTTCATAATATTTTAGACGAGGCGACCCACCCTTCTTTGCAGGCCAATAGATGAGTCCTTGGGAATCAAGCTCTTCAAGAACCTTAGGGTTCTTCAGCCAATGCATACCGTTTTTCCCTAGCTTGTTTGGATCAATTCCCCTCCAAACTGCTCCTGTATCGCCGCTTGAGCGCCCACTCGCCAAGATTGGAACAGGTTGAAACACACCCCGCTCGTCCTTATGGCTGTAATGCTCCTTCGAAGATTGGGAATATTCGCCAAATTGGGGATTGAATGTATGCCGGCCTGATTTCGAAAAGAACAGGATGAAATCCTGGCTATTTCGCCATTGAGTTTTTACTCCCGCAGCTAAAGCCGACCGCTTCCAAGATATGACATTTTCAATATGGCTAAAGACTTCCTCCATCACAGATCGCAAAGCACCCACCATTCGCCAGTCACAGTGGACGTAGATGCTTCCGTCTTCAGCCAGCAAGTCACGCATCAAAATCAGCCGCTCGTAAATCATGCTGATAAACGAGTCCGCGCCACGACCCCAAGTGTCACGGTAGGCTATCTGTTCCAGCAGGTTAGGCTCCTTGTGGAATGTTTCGCCGCCGATCTCGATGTCCATGGAGAAATCGGCGCCAACGTCGAACGGCGGGTCGATATAGATGAGTTTCAGTCCACCGGCGTCCTCGATCTGCCGACGCAGCGCACCGGCTTTGAGGGATGACAGGATCAGCTTGTTGTCGCCCCAGATCAACTTGTTGGTCCAGCCTTTGGACTGGCGCCCGCGCGAATCGAACAATTCCTCCTGCACCTTGGTCTCGGCGCGCGGTTCGTCGATATGTTCCAGCGTCTGGAACGGCAGCACAGTGGTGCAGACGTCTCGGTTCTTGCCGTTCCACAAGAGCTCCACTTCACGCTTGTCCTCGAACAGGATGAACCGGTATTTCTCTGGCAGCGGCTTGCCTGCCTGGATCAGTTGCACGAGGTCGCGTTTCTCGGCGTCGCTGAGGTCGTAGGCTTCCTTCGTGTTGCGCGCCATGCTCACGCCTCCTGGTAATCGGTGAAGCCGGCAACAAGCGCGGCAAAGTTGGTGGGGGTATTTCGCTCGTAGCCAGCCTGGTCGACGTAGACAAAACCGTAGCGCGCACCTCCGTCGGCTTGGCTGGCCTCGGTGGCGTCGATGCACCACTGGCGAAGGCGCGCCATCTTCTGTGGCAGGTCGAGCTCCGCCCGGCCTTTCGTCTCGATGATCCAGACCTTGTCATCGGGTGTTTTCACGATGAAGTCCGGCACGTAGTTCGAAAGATCGCCGTCGGCCTTGACGTAGTCGATCTTGAAGCCGACCGCCAGATAGTTCTTGGTGAATGCGGTCACGTCGGGCGCCGCGTCGAGGAAGCCGGCGAATTTCAGCTCGAAGCCACCCGCGTTCGGCTCACCCACGATCTTGCTAAAGATCGACTTCTTCGGCTGAAGATAGCCGCGGTTCTCCGTGCGAAAAGGTCGCGTATCGCGCAGGCGGATGTGGTCCTCGATACGCGAGCTGCCACGATCCTGCACGGTGAGCCCGTTGATTGCAGCCTTGAAGGTGTCGAATAGAATCTTGCCGGCATCCGGCTCGGACAGGTTGCGCAACACCTGGGGATCTTCCAGGACAACCGGCTCACCCGCAAACAGGCCCGCGCGCATGAAGTCGCGCACCTTCGGATACAGCAGCTCATAGCCGCCGACCAGCCGCAGTTCCTTCAACAACTGCCGGGTGAAAAAAGCGACCACCGACCGGTAGTCCACCGGCCCTCCGGCGTCGATTTCGATGGTGTGGTGCATCTCGCCATCCAGCATGGTCTTGAACACGACCTCGCGGGTCTGTGCCGGCGTGAACGGCTTCAGCGGCAGCCGCGCATTGCCGAAGTCGGCGGGGTCCAACTGGCCCAGGTCCTTGAACTCGCGATTGAACCGGCGGCTGAGCTTGGGGATGACGATGTCGAGCTGCTCGATGTCCTTTTCCGCGTTCTCCGTGTCGACCTCGACGATCAGGGAGTCCTTGCGCTCGCTGCCGGCGCCCATAGGCCGGTATTCCAGCTGCACACCCTCGCTCTGGATGGTCTCGACAAAGTCCATGAACGCCGGGGTGCCCATCACCGACACGCTTTCCATCGTGTCGGTGCCAAAGTACATGCGTCGCAGGCCGCGGCCCAAAGTCTGCTCGGGCAGGATGTTGCTCTTGGAGGCATAGGCCCGCAGGCCGACGATGGTGGTGACGTTGCGTACGTCCCAACCCTCCTTGAGCATCAGCACCGAGACAATCGCCTTGTAGGGGCTGTCGGCACGGTCGATCTGGTTGGAGGCCTTGCGCAGTACTTCCAGCTCTTCCTTCTTCTTCCCCGAGGCCGACTCGGAGATGTCACCGTTGTTCTTGGTGTGGATCACGAGCACACCACCCTCCAACTCGGGGCAGATCTTCTCCAGGTGGGCACCGACCTCGTCGCAATTCTTGGTGTCATCCACCATCACAAACAGCACGGCCTTCTTGCCAAGGATCTGATGCTCGGCGTAGCTCTTGCGCCACTCCTCGACCCCCAGCTGCAGATAGTCGGCGTAACGCTCGGTGAAGAGCGCGCTGGTGTGCTCGTGCAGTCGCTCACGACTGGTCGCATCGGGCAGCACTGGGTGTTTGACCACGTTCTGGTGGATGGCCTCGACCAAGGGATAGTCCGAGACCGTCTGCACAAAGATCGCGCCGTTGTCGTGGCGTGGCGTGGCAGTGACGTCGAGCTGCAGGGCCAGCCGTCCATCCTTTTGCAGCATCCGGTGGTGTATGTCCTGGATGGACTTGAACCATGCAAGCCGGCTGTCGTGGATGTGGTGGGCCTCGTCATTGAACACGGCGAGCTCGTCGATCTCGCGCACAATCTCACCGAGGTCGGTATTGCTGTCCGTAGTCTTGCCTACAGGCTTGGGGCCGAACGGATCGAGGAAATAGTCGCGCAGGTCGTCGTCATCCAACGACGGCTCGCGCACGTCTCCGAGGTAGACGCGATGGATGTTGGTCAAAAACAGGTTGCCGGTGGGGCGCACGATGTGCACGTCGTCCTGGATGTGCAGGGCCAGTTGGAAGTCGTCGCGCCAGTTTTGGCCAGCGTGGCCGTTGTCCGGAAGCACGGGATCGTTGAAGAAAATCTTCAAGCCATCGAAATCCGCGCGAAGGCGATCGAGCACGATGATGTTGGGGGCAATCAGGAGGAAGTTGCGCGCCAGTGACGAGTCGGCCTCGTAGGTCTTGTGGAAGTACGTCCAGGCGATCAGCAGCGACAGCACCTTGGTCTTGCCCGCGCCGGTGGCCATCTTCACTACGAAGCGCGGCCAGTCCTCGTCGAACATGCCGGCCGATACCGCACCGGAGGCGTCGAAGCGCATCAGATCGAACTTGTCCCTTACGTTCCGCACGTCATGCAGCCAGATCACTGTCTCGACCGCTTCACGTTGCGCGAAGTAATACTGGAACTGCGTCTGCGAGCCATCCGCCTGCTCGACCAGGTGGGGGGTGTCGAACCACCAGCGAAGCAGCGCCATTGAGGTGACCGAAGCCCCCTTGTAGCCCGACTCGCGCCAGCGCGACACCTCGGTGCGGATCTTGGCAACCAGCGGCGGCAGAAGCTTTTCGTACGCGGTCGCCCGAAGGGCCTCGTCCGCGGGAAACCAGCGCTGATCCGGATTCAGGATGGCATACGGGGAGGTTGGAAGCTCTGGATGCAGGGCCACGTTCGACCACTCCTTTTTTTGATCGAATGGCTGCGTATGGCGCAGCGCGGGATTACGGGAGGCCGCCGGTCGATGCTCGCGAACGGTCGCCGCTCGCCAAGACTATCCGGCCCCAGTCTCCATAGTAATGCCGGATGATAGCCCAGCCCGCACCAGACCTCGCCGGGTGCGTGGTGGGCTTGCGAGAGGGGGGAGGCGACCAGCGACCTTAAGTCGGGTGGTCAACTAGCTGGCGAAGTTGGTTGAGTTGTCCGGCGAGCGGGGTCAACTGTGCTCGCAATAACTTGGTCCGCAGGCCGGCAATCTGAAAATTTGCGCCATAGGTCTCCTGCATGTATTTTCGACGCGGGGTGAATCTAGGAGAGCACATGAAGATCGTCATGTTTTGCGGGGTCGCCTTGGTGGCGAGCTTGTTGTCAGCTTGCGCCACCAACTCGGGCGTTTTGCCGATCGGCGGCGGAAACTATGAACTGACTGGCACGGGAGCAACTGCATTCAATTCCGGTGTGGGAGTCAAAGGCGACTTACTAAAGCAGGCGAACAGCTATTGCTCGAAGCTTGGCAAGTCGATGGTGCTGGGGCAGGCGGAGACCGAGAACGCGCATATGGGGTCATTCGCCAACGTTAACGGCTCGTCCAGCAACCGCGCAGGTGGCTCCGGTTCGATCAACGGCAGCTATATCCACCCAGGCACCAAAGCGAGCGCCGACATCATCTTCCACTGCGAGTAGTTTTGGACGGTGGGGGGAAATCCCTCCGGACGACTCTATCCGCACGCTGGCACCATCGCTCAGCAGTGCTCAGGGAGCACGGGCGCCGCGGCGTACCTGCTGACTTCCGGAACGCGTCCACAGCCTGGGCGATTTCCGCAGTCACTTTCACCCACTGGGAGTACTGCCAGCGTCCGTTGTGAGGGCTCTTAAATTTCCATGCTGTGCTTTTCAGGTCCAAGACACGCTTAACGTCATAGGCGAAGATCACGCAGCCATGGTTCCACACCCTACCCTTACCGCGTTTTTGCGCCGTTGGCTGCGAAGCACGTAGGATTTTCATCATGGCCGACGGACGCCCCTTCCGAATCATCGGTTCGGGGAAAATTGTTTCTTTCTCGAGTCGATTGGTGTTGGAATTGACCCTCATCACATCATCAACAGTCGACCCGAACTCATAAAAGCCACGCACGACATTTTCCAATTCGAAGACAGCTGTCGCCGCAACGCTCGAGAACCCGCATTCTTTCAGGCAATCGGCCACCAGCTTTTGCAGGTCGGCATCTGTCACGCGTCCATCCCCACCCTGTGGCCTACTGGGATCACGTCTGCACCCATGCGCAAACCGTCCAGATAGTCCGCCCACGCGGTCATCATCTTGCGCCGCTCGGGTAGATGCTGGGCCCGGTTGTAGGCCTCCTTGACCGCGTTGGATTCTTTGTGCGCGAGTTGGCGCTCGATGACGTCCGACGGGTAACCCATCTCATGCAACAACGTGCTGGCCGTTCCGCGGAACCCATGTGCGGTCATGGTATCGCCGTCATAGCCAAGCGCACGCAGGGCAGCGGTGAGCGCATTTTCACTCATGGGCCGCGTTGGCGTGCGCGGTGAAGGGAACACATAGCGGCCGCGCCCGGTCAGCGCATACAGCTCACGCAGAATCGCAAGACTCTGCGGGCTTAAAGGGACAATGTGCTCAGCGCGCATCTTCATCTTGCTCGCGGGGATCCGCCACTCGGCAGCACCCATGTCGATCTCGCTCCACTCCGCATGCCGAAGCTCCCCGGGACGCACGAACACCAAGGGAGACAACTTCAACGCACAGGCAACTGCGAAACTGCCACCGTACGCATGTGCGGCCCGCAGCAGTTCACCCAGCTTCCGAGGGTCAGTGATTGCCGCGTGGTGCTTGACCTTGACCGATTTGATCGCACCCCGCAGCGCGATGGTCGGATCGTTTGACGCGCGCCCGGTGGCAATGGCGTAACGAAAGACTGCGGACAGCTTGACCTTGAGCCGCGCGGCGGTCTCAAGCTTGTCCGCGCGCTCGAACTGCTGCAGCAGTGCCAGTACCTCGGCCGAGGTAATCTCTGCGATGGGACGATGTCCAAGCGCCGGAATTGCCAGTTTGTTGACTAGCCAGTGATCCTTGGCGGCAGTCGCTGGTGCCACGTCGCGACGCTCCAGCCACTCAGTAGCCACGATGGCGAAGGTGAGCCCGGTCGCCTCCTTGGAGGCCTTCCGTTCGGCGCTCGGGTCGACACCCTGCCCCAACAGCTGGCGAGCCTCATCACGGCGCTTACGCGCGGACAGCAGACTCACGTCGGGGTAGACACCCAAGCTCAACATGCGCGCTGCGCCGTTGTAGCGATACCGAAATCGCCAGCGCTTCGCGCCCGCTATTGGCACCTCGACACACAGCCCCTGCCCATCGGCGACCCGGTAAAGGGTAGCCCGCGAGCGCAGCGCCTTGAGCTTGCTATCAGTCAGCATGTGAGTATCCCGAAGCGGTAACCACCGGGTTACTCACGATCCTACTCACACCAGTACCCGGCTGCAAGCGGAACGGCTCGGTACCGACAGGAACAAAAAACCCCGCAACAGTGCGGGGTTTCGTGTCATCCGCGGGTTCCAGTGGAACCCTGCGGAAGGATGTATGGCGCCCGAAGTAGGACTCGAACCTACGACCCCCTGATTAACAGTCAAGTGCTCTAACCAGCTGAGCTATTCGGGCAGGGAGCTGGCTATTTTTGCCGCGAGGCCAGGTTCTGTCAACCCGTTTCGCCCCCGGACTCGTGGTCGATGCGGTAGCAGGGCTCGTAATCGTTGTCGCCCGGGAGCTTCATGCGCTGTTGCTGCACGAAAGCCGCCAGAAGCGTGTCCAGCGCGCGCATGATCTCGGGATCACCATGGATCCGGAACGGGCCATGCTGCTCGATCCTCTGCATGCCATCCTCCTTGACGTTGCCGGCCACGATGCCGGAAAACGCACGCCGCAGGTCTGCAGCCAGCTCATGACCCGGACGATCGCGATAAATGCGCAAATCCGCCATGTTTTCGTGGTTCGGTGCAAACGGCTGCTGAAAGGCATAGGGGATCTTCAACGACCAGTTGAAAAAGAATGCATCCTTGGTGTCCAGCCGGTAATTGCGCACCTTGTCGAGGCCACGCACCATACTGCGCGCCACGGCGGCCGGGTCGTCGACGATGATCTGGTAGCGCTCGGCCACGGCATCACCCAGCGCCAGGCGCAGGAAACGGTCGATCTGCTCGAAATAGGCTGCGGACCGGGCCGGACCGCTGAAGATCAGGGGGAACGGGATGTTCTTGTTGTCCGGGTGCAGCAGAATGCCCAGCAGATACAGGATCTCTTCGGCCGTACCCACGCCGCCGGGAAACACGATGATGCCGTGACCCATGCGCACGAAGGCCTCCAGGCGCTTTTCGATGTCCGGCATGATCATCAGGTGGTTGACGATCGGATTGGGCGATTCGGCCGCGATGATACCGGGCTCGGTGATGCCGATATAGCGGTTGCGACGTCGACGCTGCTTGGAATGGGCGATGGTGGCGCCCTTCATCGGGCCTTTCATCGCGCCCGGACCGCAACCGGTGCAGATATCCAGCATGCGCAGGCCCAGCTGGTAGCCCACGGCCTTGGTGTAATCGTACTCGTGCCGCGAGATCGAGTGCCCGCCCCAGCACACCACCAGGTTCGGGTCCACATGGGTGCGAAGGATACGCGCGTTGCGCAGGATCTCGAACACGATCTGCGTGAGTCCATCCGAGTCCGCATCGTCGAAGTCGCGCGGCGCAAGCTGGGTTGCCACATAGACGATGTCGCGCACCACGGCCACCAGCAACTCGTTGATGCCACGAATAATCTGGCCATCGACAAAGGCCTGGGCCGGTGCATTGGACACTTCGATCTTGATGCCGCGTTCCTGCTGCAGCACCTCGATGTCGAAATCCGGGTACTGCTCGAGCATGCCCCGTGGATCGTCGCTGAGGCTGCCCGAGGTGAGCACGGCCAGCGCGCAGCGCCGCAGCAGGGCATGCAGCCCCGCGCTGCTGGCATCGCGCAAACGCGCGACTTCGCTTCGGGACAGGATATCGAGACCGCCAGCCGGCGAGATGCGCGCGCTGGCAGTGGCGGAACCGGCCTGACCGGTGTTCTTGTAATTCACGGATCAAACTCCTTCAACGCCTGCAGCGTGCCGATGACCATTTACCGTACACGACCGTGACGCTTGACAAGCTTTGCTGCGCACATGCCGCAGGTCAAGCGTCGGCGTGCATCGGTGCCCGGCCGGAACGGTCCGTTCCGGCTGCGTCACCCCAAACAAAGAATGCCGGCGCCCTCGCGGACGCCGGCATGACTTGCAGGTACGTACTACTGGATCAGAACGTGTACTTGAGCGTCAACATGGCCGACCAGCGCGAAACCACGCGTGTCGGGTTGCTGCCGGCGTCGTATGTAACCAGCTGCTGCGGCTGGTAATTACCATTTTGGTCGGTGGGCAGTTTGTAGACATACTGCCCCTGGGCGTTGATGCCACTGTATTTGACCAGCGTACGGGTGTCGTAGCCGGTGTAGCGGACCTGTCCCCAATGCTTGTTGAGCAGGTTCAGGAAGTTGTAGATATCCAGGCGCACGATGCCTTTGTTGCCCTTGAAGATACCCGGAACCTCCTGCTGGAACGCCAGGCTTGTCGAGTTGACCCACGGGCTATGCGCCTGGTTGATTCCGGCAATCTGACCCCGGTGCGTGCTCAGGTAGGTGTCATTGTTGATGAAGCTCTGCCACTGCTGGATCAGCTTGGCGCTGGCCGTACCGTAGGAAACGATCGGATCGTTTGTCTTCGGGATATAGGCCGGATCCTCGTAGTTGATGTTGTCACCATTGGCATCGCCGCTGAAGATCCAGGTGTACGGAAGGCCGGTATGGCCGGTGTAGAACGCCGATACCATGGTGTTGTAATCGCCAAAGAAGGCATGGCGCCAGGTGACTCCCAGCTTCACGCTCTTGGCAATATTGCGATCGGCAATGCTGGCAATGTTCTGGTTCGGATTGGCGCGGGCCCAGTACTTGTACCCGGAGGAGGCCTGCGAACTTCCGGCCGGATTCACCTCAGTGGCGTGGTTGAGCGTGAACGCGGCCGAACCGGACCAGCCGTCGGTAAACGGCTTGTTCAGGGATAAGGTCAGGCTGTCCGACTTACCCTTGTTGGTATTCGAGAGCAGGGTCGAGGCATGGTAGCCGCGAGTGAACAGCGGATTGGCCCCATTGTTGGTCGAACCCGAGCCGGTCGCCGGATTGCTCCAGTACTGCAAGCGCCCATCCGGCAACGTGCCACTTGGCGTACCGATGTTGATGGCCTGGTAGAAAATAGCGTTCTTGGCCTGGGTGTGCTCGTACTGGATCGATCCGATCAGACCCCACCACGGCAGCTCGCGATCCAGCGCCAGGCTCATCTTCCAGACCGTCGGCAACTTGAAGTTGGACGAGATGGTGTCAACATCCATGCGTCCACCGGTCGGACCGCCAGCCGGAAGGTTCTGAGCAAACGGATTCGGACTGAACGGTGTGGCCGTGGGATCGTTGGAGCTGTAGCTGGCATTGGTCATGCCGTTGTTCTGGTACGGGTTGGTCAGCCAGACTGTTGGCGGGAAGGTCTGGAACAAGCCGATACCGCCGCGCAGCTGGGTCATACGCTCCGTGTCGAAGGTGTAGTTGAACGAGAAGCGCGGCTCAATGACCTTGTTCTTCCAACCCAGCGAGCTGTTGTTCGGATAACCGAATACGTGCTGGAAAGTCGGGTTGTAGATCGGCTTCTTGTTGGCCTCGGGAATATCCACACGCAGGCCATACTGCACCGAAAGGTTGTCATTGACCTGCCAGGTGTCCTGGATGAACGGGCTGTACTGGGTATACGTCCACGTGGCGGCCACGTCGTTGATGCTGTAGCCCGGAGCCGGCTGATACACACTGTAGGAGTAGTAGTTCCCAGCCGCAAAATCGGGGATGCTGCCGAACACGTAGGAGCCAAACTGGGTATGCCCGAACAGATTGTAGATCTTGGTGCGTTCGGCGTAGATGCCGCCCTTGATCGTGTGGTCACCGGCATAATAAGTACCGGCGAAAAAGAACGTGGCCTTCTTGGTATCGATCTTGTTGTAGTCGCGATACTGCTCTTCGCCCAGGTACACCGACGGACCGCTGTAGGCACCGTTCACGAACACCCGTACTTGCGGCGCCTGGTAAGGTACGTTGGTGTTCTGCACAAAGTGCTGGTAACCGATCTTGGTCTCGGTGGAGAAGTTGTCGGACCAGTCATCGAACAATTCAAGGGACACGTTCGTGGTCTTGATGTCCTTGGTGTACATGTACGTGCTCAGACCGATCGTGCTCGACGAGTTGCCAAGAATCTGCGGCAGCGTCTCGTGGGTCTGGTTGAACGCCAAGGTGACACGATGATTATCGTTGATGTTCCAGTCGATCTTACCGAGAAAACGCTTGTCCTCCAGCGTCACCGCACTGGCACCACCAAAGCTCCCCGGCTGCAGACCCAAGCCCTTGGCTGCGCTTATGATTTGGTTGACATCACCCGGCGACAGCTTGTTGGACGTTGACGGGCCGTTGCCCAGACCATAATCCAGGCCGTTGGCCGAGTCGGCGCCAATACCTGTGATCTTCTGCTTCTCGGCAGCAATGAAGAAGAACAGCTTGTCCTTGATGATCGGACCGCCGAGGGTAAAGCCGCCGGTCGTGTTCTTCTTGAAACCGTTGTACTTGTAACCCGGGTTGCTGGAATTCAGCCAGCCGGCATCGCCGACCATGCTGTTGGCGTTCTGGTAGACATAGTAGACCGAGCCGTGGAACGCGTTGGTACCCGACTTGGTCACTGCATTGATGTCGGCACCGACGGTGTCGGAAGACACGTCATAGTTGGCCGTGGAGATGTTGTACTCGGCGATGGTGTCGGTGGAGATCGGAGTGTTCTGATACGGCAGGCCATTGGCGTTCAGGCCAAACGGATCGCCGACGGAAACGCCATCGACGCTGATGTTGTTGTAGCGGTTCGGCAAACCCATGGCCGAGATCGATCCGTCACCCTGGTCGGTCACGTTGATGCGCGGGTCCAGTCGGGCGATGTCGTCAATCGAGCGGTTGGCCTGCGGGGTCGCATCCAGCTGGCGCTGCGACACGTTGGTCGACAGGCCCTTGTTGTCCGGGTTGAACAACTGCGTGAGGGCGGATGAGGTCACCATCACTGCGCCCAGATTCTTGGCCTTGGCAAGGCTTGCGCCCAGGGTCAGGTTCACGGCGGACACCTGGCCCAGCTGCAGGTAGACATTGTCCTTCTCGGACTGCTGCATGCCGGACTTGGTCACCGTGATGTCGAACGGTCCACCGACGCGCAGGCCCTGCGCAGCATAGCGACCATCGCTGTTGGTGGTGACCATCTTGGTGGTGCCGGACGGCTCATGCACGATCTGCACGGTGGCGTCAGCCACCGGCTTGCCCTGAGCATCGACCACGCGGCCGTTGACGCCGGCAGAAGTCACGTTCTGGGCCATGGCCGGCGTCGCTGCCAACAATGTGGCAATAGCCAGTGGCAACGCACGGGCTCGGAAATTTCTGTTCATTGTGGGTATCCCCTACTCGCAACTAGCTGGACGTTTGGGTAACGGTCAGGACAGCGGCTGCAAAAGCACCCTTCGTGACAACCTGAGAACTGTCCCCGTCTTTGGAACCGAAACGGAGCCAAACGACTTCGTTCCAGTTAATGCAATATTAACAGGATCAGGTGACATTTTTGTGTCTTTGAAGCCGCTGTCACATGTCAATCGACAGCCGGAATTCGGGCAAACTCAACGCTGCCCCAGATAGCGCGAACGCTTGCCGGGCTTGAGGTGGGCCAGATCCAGCATCACCAGGCCGTCGACACAGCCCGAAAAACCCGGATCTTCACCAAAATCAAGAAACTGGACGCCCTCCGGCTCGACCACATCAACATACTGCCGGTACAGGACCGGCATGCTCACGCCCAGGGCATCCAGGTGGTGGCGAAGCCGGCCCAGGCCGATGCTCGGCTCCAGACCATCCAACTCCTTGCGCACGCCTTCGACCACCTCCGGCGAGATCACGAATGGTTGGCGTGCATGCGCCAGGCCCTCACGGCCAAAGTAATGCCGGTGAGCAGCCACGATCCACTCGCGCGCCTCCAGCGGCAGACTCACCGAAAGGCTGACCGGTCCGAACAGGAAGCGCAGCTCCGGATGACGCTGCAGATACAGGCCGATGCCCCGCCACAGCTGGTCCAGCGCGCGCGAACGCCAATATGCCGGTGCGATGAAACTGCGACCCAGTTCCAGCCCCTGGGACAGGTGCGGCTCGCTGAGCTCGGTGTAATCGAACAGGCTGGCACTGTAGAGGCCATCCTTGCCACGCATGGCGAGGATCCGGCCACCATGGCCAAAACGGTAGGCTCCCACGATCCGCGAGGTCTCCGGGTCCCACAGCACAAGGTGCTCGTACCAGGCATCGTACTTGTCCAGATCCGTACGCATGCCGGTACCCTCACCCACCCGGCGAAAGGTCAGCTCGCGCAGCCGGCCGATCTCGCGCATCACCGGGCAGTCCTCACTGCCCGGCAACAGCCAGGCCTGTTTTCCGTCTGCCAGTTCGGCCATCATCTCGGCCCGCGCCTGCAGCGCGGCCTGAACACTCTCGGCCGGTTCGGGATGCGCCAGGGGGGACTGGCCGCCAAAGATCACGCCACGACCGCGCGCCAGGCGGTACACGTGCCGGCGCATCAGTCGGGCAGCCTGTTCGGTATCGTTTTCGCTGCGCTTGATGAGCTCTTCTGCATCGATCAGCCGACCGACACTGAGTCCGATCCGGCGGCGACGCGGCACCACGGCTTCGCGGGGAAGCATGACCGTAGCCAGCGGCTTGGCAAGCATCGACATGCCGTAGAACGCGGCCGAATTGCGGGCTGCGATATGCACCGGCAGAACACCGGCGCCACTGCGCCTGGCAATGCGCGCAAATCCTTCCGACCATGCACCGTCACGCACCCCGGAAGTGCCCATGCGCGAGACCTCACCGGCAGGGAAGACAATCAACGCCTGCCCGTCCTCCAGCGCACGGTAGATGTCCCGCATGCGTGAACCAGCACCCTTGCCGAACACGTCGACCGGAAGCAACAACGGCGCCAGCGCCGGCATCATGGTCAGGATGTCGTTTCCGAGAATGCGCACATCACGTCGCACCGATCCGACCATGTCCAGTAGCACCAGTGCATCGACCATGCCCAGCGGGTGATTGGCCACCACCAGCAAGGGACCCTCGGCAGGGATGTGCTCAAGCTCGCGCGGCGTCACCCGATAGCTGGCATCAAGCCGCTTGAGACCCTCGCGCACAAAGTCGAAACCCTGCTGACCTTCCAGGGCGCGCAGCGTGTCGTTGAAAGAGCCCTCCGCCGCAAGATGGCCCAGAAGCCCCGCCATGGGCTTGCGAATGAAAGGATGGTTCGCCAACCATGGCAGGCGTTCCATGAGGCTGCGTTCAATGCTGAGCATGACTGTACCTCCCATTATGCGCCTGTACTGTGGCAACACCGTGTTACAGAAAGTCTACAGTCGCCACAATTTCGGGTTATCGTCCTGAAATTTCATACGCTCCATGATATGGGTATTCGAACGCCCCATTCCAACGGAACAAGGTATTCAATGTATCAAAATCCGCTGGCATGGAAATAGGCCGCCAGGCCAGCCAGAAACATCTGCACGGACAAGGCGATCAGCAGCATGCCCATGAGTCGTTCCAGCGCGGTCAGGACACTCTCGCCCAGCCAGCGGAACAGGTAGGTGGCGCTGAGCAGAATCGCCGATGTGGCCAGCCAGGCCAGAAACAGCGCGATGCCCCACTCGAACAGCCGCCCGGGCTGGTTGTTGGCCAGCAGCAGCAGTGCGGCCATGGCCGAAGGCCCGGCCACGCCGGGAATGGCCATGGGCACGATGAACGGCTCGCCTTCGCCCGGTTTGCCGAAAATACCGCCATCCGTGGGTGGGAATACCATGCGGATGCCGATCAGGAACAGCACGATGCCACCACCGATGCTGACCGACTCCTGCTTGAGCTGCAGCAAGTTGAGGATGTACTGCCCGCCAAGCAGAAACGCTGTCAGCACGCCCAGCGCGATCAGCAATTCACGGATCATCACCCAACGGCGACGCTGCGGCGGCACATGCTTGAGCAGGCTCAGGAAAAACGGAATGTTGCCCAGCGGATCCATGATCAGGAAAAGCAGGATGCCGGCGGACAGCGGGGTCATGTGGGCTTCCATGGGGAATTTCCGCGCTGCTTGGTGAATCGGGAGTGGAGGGACCTGCGGCTATGCTGCGGGTCGCAAATCCAGGGTATGGCCGCGAGCCGCCCGTCCAGCTTCGGAAAGCAGGTAGACCACCGCCCGCGCCGTGTCTTCCGGTGTGGGATGGGTCATGGTGTCCTCGCCAAACCAGGCCAATCTGCGCAGGGCTGTACGCATCGGGCCGGGCAGCAGCAGGTGAACGCGCAACGAGGAACGGTCGGTCTCGTCATGAAGGATCGATGCCATGCGCTCGATCGCAGCCTTGCTGGTGCCATAAGCGCCCCAATGGGCTCGACCCGTGCGTTCGGGATCATCGGTAACGAACACCACGGCGCTGTCATTGGCCTGCTGCAGCATGGGCATGCAGGCCTGGGTCAATGCAAATGGTGCCGACACGTTGACCTGAAGCACGCGTAGCCACTCATCCGGCCGGTGCATGGCCATCGGCGTCAGTCCCTCGAACAGGGCCGCGGCATGCACCAGTCCGTCGAGGCGTCCAAGTTCGCGCTTGAGCGCATCGACAACCTCGACATAGGCCTCCGGCGTGGCGGTCTCCAGATCCAGGGGAGCGATCGCGGGCTGCGGACTGCCGGCCTCGATCAGGGCGTCGTAGAGATGCTCCAGCGCGCGCTTGCGTTTGCCCACCAGTACCGGCGTGGCGCCGGCGGAGGACACGGCATGCGCCACCGCGCTGCCGAGGCCTCCGGTTGCACCGGTCACCATGATCACGCGCCCCGCCAGGGTCTGGGCATCAGGCGACCAGTCCTGCGGAAACTGGGCCGTTGGCATCATTCGGCAGCTTCCGCATGCAGGTCCGCCACGATGCGGGCCAACTGGCCGGAAGCATGCAGGTCCTCGATGATTTCGCATCCACCGATCAGTTCGCCCTGGATGAACAGCTGCGGGAACGTCGGCCAGTTCGCGAAGCGCGGCAGGCTGGCACGCAAGGCGGGGTCTTCCAGCACGTTTACCGCCTCGAACTGCGCACCGGCATCGCGCAACGCCTGCAGTGCCCGGCTGGAAAAACCGCACATGGGGAATTTCGGAGTGCCCTTCATGAACAACACCACCTGGTGTTGTGCCAGGGTGGCCTTGATGCGATCGAGAACGTCCATAGATTAAGTAGTCTTACAATGGCGGGCAGGCGCTATGCGCCAAACCGGTATTGTATCGCGGCCCGTCGCGGTCTGCGCGGACCCATCAAGACCCTTTCACACACGGCCCAACCACAAGGAGTATTCATATGGCGATCGAGCTTCCCCAGCTACCCTACGAAAAGAACGCCCTGGAACCGCACATCTCGGCGGAGACACTGGAATACCATTACGGCAAGCATCATCAAGGCTACGTGAACAAGCTCAATGGCATGCTGGAAGGATCCGATGCTGCCGGCAAGTCCCTCGAGGACATCATCAAGACCTCAGACGGCGGCATGTTCAACAACGCCGCACAGATCTGGAACCACACCTTTTACTGGAACTCGCTCAGCCCGAACGGCGGCGGCGACCCCACTGGAAAGTTGGCCGACGCGCTGACCAAGGCCTTCGGTTCCGTGGACGCATTCCGCGAAAAGTTCAGCACCGCAGCGGCCGGCAACTTCGGCTCTGGCTGGACCTGGCTGGTACAGCGTACCGACGGCTCCCTGGCCATCGTCAACACCGCCAACGCCGCCACTCCGGTCACGGGCGATGACAAGCCGCTGCTGACCATCGACGTGTGGGAGCACGCCTATTACATCGACTACCGCAATGCGCGGCCGAAGTACGTCGAGGC
>NZ_JAQIBU010000306.1 GCF_027858935.1 Oleiagrimonas sp.
ATGGCTGCAACCGCCTGCCTCACGTCAATTCAGCGAAGAAGTCCTGGATCCGCTGCATGCCTGGTTCCAGCTGATCCGCGGGACAGGTATAGGAAATACGCAGACCGCGCGGTTCGCCGAACGCCGAGCCCGGCACGCAGGCCACGCCCTTCGATTCAAGCAGTGCCGCGCAAAGGTCCAAATCGTTTTCGATACGCTTGCCGTCATGGCTCTTGCCAAAGGCAAAGGAGATGTCCGGAAAGGCGTAGAACGCTCCCTGCGGGCGCGGGCAGACCACGCCATCGATGGCATTGAGCGCGTCCATCACCAGGTCGCGGCGGTGGGCGAATTCCTCGCACTTGGCCTGCGGCACGTCCTGCGGCCCGGAAAACGCGGCCAAAGCGGCCACGCTGGTGATCTCGGGCACATTGGTGATGTGGTTGGAATTGAGCGTGACCACGGCATTGGCGACCGTTTCGGGACCGGCCATCAGGCCCACGCGCCATCCGGGCATGCCATAGGTCTTGGACAGCGAGTCGACGAAGATCAAGCGGTCACGCAGTTCAGGACGGCTATGCAGGAAATTGTGGTAGCCCACGCCATCGAACACCATGCGATTGTAAATGTCGTCGGTGACGATCCAGGTCTCGGGATGCTTGACCAACACGTCCGCCAGCGCGGCGATCTCGTCCTTGGTATAGACCATCCCAGTCGGATTGGACGGATTGTTGAACAGGAACATTTTCGGCTTGCTGGCCAGCGCCTCGTCAAGCTGTTGCGGGCTGAGCTTGTAGCGCTGCTCGGGCGGGCATGGCAGCAGCTTGACCTTGGCGCCGAGGATCTCGGCAATGTCCACATAGCTGGTCCAGTACGGCGTCGGGAAAGCGATCTCGTCGCCCTCGTCCAGCAGGGCCTCGGCCAGGTTGTAGAGCATGTGCTTGGCGCCGATGGCCACGGCACAGTTCTGGTGGCCATAGCCTTCCAGGCCGCTGCCCTTCATGTGCTCGATGAAGGCATCCAGCAGCGCGGCGTTGCCGCGGTTGGATCCGTATTGCCCGGAGTCCTTGTCCAGCGAATCGCGAACGGCCTGGTACACGTGCGGACCCGGGAGGAAATTGGGTACGCCGATCGAAAAACTGATGATGTCTCGGCCTTCGGCCTTGAGCTTCTTGGCCTTGTCGGCGATCAGCATGATCGTGCTGGGCTTGGCACGACTCATACGCTGGGCGAGCTTGGGCATGGAGATCCTCACGCGGCGCGGTTGGGAAAGCGCTGATTTTATCACACGATCCGCCCGCTGCAGCCGCCTCGGGAAGATTCCCGAGGCGCTGCCTTGTTCAGCCCCGGCCCAAAAGGGCGCGGTTCAGGCGCCGATTTCGCGCAGTGGCTTGCCCGCCATCAGGTTACGCTCGATCTCCTCCAGCGACACGTCCTTGGTCTCGGGTATCAGGAAGAAGGTGAAGATCAAGAAGATCGCGTTGAGTGACGCGAACAGGCCGAACGTGGCTGCCGTGCCGATCCAATTGATCAGGCTGAGGAAGGTCACACCGACAATGAAGTTCACCACCCAGTTGGTGACAGTGGACACACCGATGCCGAAATCGCGGCCCTTGAGGGGCTGGATCTCCGAGCAGATGGCCCAGACCAGCGGACCGGCCGACATCGCAAATCCGACCACGAACAACAGCAGCATGGCGACGCTGAAGATCTGTTCTCCGGTGGTATGGATACCCAGGTGCATCATCACACCCACGCTGCCCCAGCCGATGGCCATGACCACGAAGCCGGCATACAGGATCGGCTTGCGGCCGATGCGGTCGACGAAGGCAATGGCAATGAAGGTTGCCAGCACGTTGGTGGCGCCAAGGATCACTGTGGTCCACATACCGGCAGAGCCGACAAAGCCCACATGCTCGAAAATGCGTGGCGCGTAGTACATCAGCACGTTGATGCCGGTCAGCTGCTGCACGATCTGCAGCATCACGCCCAATCCCACGGAACGCCGGAAATTGCTGTTGCTGAAGAACAGGTCCCAGCCTCGCTGCGGAATCTTGAGCTGCGCTTCGATCTCGCCTACTTCGCTATCCACGCTCGCTTCACTGGTGCGCAACTTGCGCAATACCTTGCGTGCATCGTCGCTGCGTCCGCGCATGACCAGCCAACGGGGGCTCTCTGGCAGCAGCATCACACCGAAAAAGAAGAGCAGGCCGGGAATCGCGATCACACCCAGCATCCAGCGCCAATTCCCGCTGTAGCTGAACCCGGTGTTGGACAGGAACGCGCCAAGGATGCCTATGGTGATCATCAGCTGGTAGGTCGAGATCATCGCGCCGCGGATCTTCTGCGGAGCCACCTCGGCCAGGTACATCGGCGCGGTGAATGCAGCCACGCCGATGGCCAGACCCAGCAGCAGGCGCGCCCCGACCAGGACCGCCGGCGACCAGGCCGCCGCGCAGAAAAGCGAACCGACCACGAAGAGAAAGGCGCTGATGATCAGCGCGCGCTTGCGCCCCAGCCTGGAGGAGATCCAGCCCGCGACTGCGGCACCGATGGTCGCCCCGAGCATCATGCTGCTGACGATCCATTCGATGTAGCTGTCACTGATCCCGAACTGGGCCTGGATCAGCTTCTCGGCACCGGAGATCACGCCAATGTCCAGTCCGAACATCAAGCCGGCCAACGCTGCCAGAAGATAGGTGAAGGTCGTGGTCTTGCGGACCGGAGCCGTTGCCGGCTGCGCGATGGTGTTCATTGGCGGATCCCCCCGAATGGTTGTTGTTTTATGGGCAATGCGCGAATCATCCTTCCCTGATGACGCATGCAAAGAAGTCAAGGCAGCCCCTGACGGGTCAGTACTCTGTGAAGCATACGAATGTACATGGGTTATATCCAGTTCATCAGCATGCCGCAGAATCGAGCCTGAATCCACGACTGGAGCAAGACCATGCACTGGATTGTACTGTTCGTCGTGGGCCTGATCGTCGGCATCGTGGCCAAGCTGCTGATGCCCGGCAATGATCCTGGTGGTTTCATCATCACGGCCCTGCTCGGCATCGCCGGCATGTTCCTGGGAGACTGGCTGGCTCGCGTCCTGAACATCCCTGTCAAAGGCGATCTGGGCGGCTTCATTGCCGGCGTGGTTGGCGCCGTCATCCTGCTGTTCCTGTACCGCCTGGCGTCCAGTCGACGATGACGCAGGATCCGAAGTTGCCCGGACCCGGGTATTGCACCCATGAAAAAGGGCGACCCAAAGGCCGCCCCTGATGCGTGAGCACGTGATGACTTTTCAACCGCGTGCGTCGAGCACCACATTCCAGTCCGCGACGCGTTCGCTCATCTTCTCAAGCAGCGCATCGACGTCACCTTCCAGCGTGATCTTTTCCAGCGCATCCCCCTGCTGAATGGCGTCCACCGTCGCCTGGTCCGTTTCATCCACAACCTTGCCGAACACGCTGTGCTTGCCGTCCAGCCACGGCGTGGCACCGTGGGTGATGAAGAACTGACTGCCGTTGGTCCCCGGCCCGGCATTGGCCATGGACAGCACGCCGGGACCATCGTGGCGCAGGCTGGCGTCGAATTCGTCCTCGAAGCGATAGCCGGGACCACCGCGACCGCTACCCTCGGGACAGCCGCCCTGGACCATGAAGTCGGAAATCACGCGGTGGAAATCCAGGCCGTCATAGAAGCCGCGGCGACTGAGGTTGACGAAATTGGCCACCGTCAGCGGTACCTTGTCGTCATGCAGGCGCACGCGGATCGGGCCGCGGGAGGTGTGGAACGTAGCTGTGATGCTCATACGCACGTGAATCCGTAGTGTAAATGTGAAAGTATAACCCCACTTGCACAAGCCCATAGACCGGCATGCAGGAACACAATGCATGCACATGGATTGTTCATGTAGACAGCGCGTGTTTCGCGTACAATAAGCCGCTTTACTCGCCCACAGGCGGCTCCACCGACAGGTTGGGCCGGTTTCGCATGTCCATCGAAAAGCTCCGCAACATCGCCATCGTCGCCCACGTCGACCATGGCAAGACCACCCTCGTCGACCAGCTGCTGAAGCAGTCGAGCACGCTTTCCGAGCGCGAGATCATCCCCGACCGGGTCATGGACTCCAATGACCTGGAAAAGGAACGCGGCATCACCATCCTGGCCAAGAACACGGCCATCCGCTGGACCGCGCCCGACGGCGAAACCTGGCGCATCAACATCGTCGACACTCCGGGCCATGCCGACTTCGGTGGCGAGGTCGAGCGCGTGTTGTCGATGGTCGACTCGGTGGTGGTGCTGGTCGATGCCTTCGACGGCCCCATGCCGCAGACGCGCTTCGTCACCCAGAAGGCGTTCGAGATGGGCTTCAAGCCGATCGTGGTGATCAACAAGGTTGATCGTCCGGGCGCGCGCCCGGACTGGGTGCTGAATGCCACCTTCGACCTGTTCGACCGCCTTGGCGCCAGCGACGAGCAGCTGGACTTTCCGGTGGTCTACGCTTCCGGCCTGCAGGGTTATGCTGGCATGGAGGAGAGCGTGCGCGAGGGCGACATGACCCCGCTGTTCCAGACCATCATCGACAAGGTCGCAGCGCCGACCGTGGATCCGGACGGCCCGTTCCAGATGCGCGTCAGCCAGCTCGATTACAACAGCTATGTCGGCGTGATCGGCATCGGTCGCGTCGAGCGCGGAACCGTGCGCACCAACATGCCGGTCAGCATCGTCGACCGCAACGGCAAGAAGCGCCAGGGCAAGGTGTTGCAGGTGCTCGGCTTCATGGGCCTGGAGCGCCACGAGGTCGAAAAGGCCAGCGCCGGCGACATCATCGCCATCTCCGGCATCGAGGACCTGAGTATTTCCGACACCGTGTGCGCGCTGGACAAGCCCGAAGGCCTGCCGGTGCTGACCGTGGACGAGCCGACCATCTCCATGACTTTCCAGGTCAACAACTCGCCGTTCTCGGGCAAGAAGGACGTCAGCGGCGGCAAGTTCATCACCAGCCGTCAGATCCGTGATCGCCTGGTGCGCGAGACGCTGCACAACGTGGCGCTGAAGGTCGAGGACACCGAGGATCCGGACAAGCTGAAGGTGTCCGGGCGCGGCGAGCTGCACCTTTCGATCCTGATCGAGACCATGCGTCGCGAAGGCTTCGAACTGGGCGTGTCGCGCCCCGAGGTCATCATCAAGGAAATCGGGGGCGTCCTGCAGGAGCCCTACGAACAGTTGGTGGTGGACCTTGAAGAAGCCTACCAGGGCGGCGTGATGGAGCGTCTGGGCCTGCGCAAGGGGCAACTGAAGAACATGGAGCCGGATGGACGCGGCCGCGTGCGCATGGAGTACTTGATCCCTGCGCGCGGCCTGATCGGCTTCCAGACCGAGTTCCGCACCTTGACCGCCGGCACCGGCCTGCTGTTCCACGTGTTCGACCATTACGGCCCGAAATCCGAAGGCACCATCGGCAAGCGCCAGAACGGCGTGCTGATCTCCAACGGCACGGGGCCGGCGCCAGCCTATGCGCTGTACAACCTGCAGGATCGCGGGCGCATGCTGATCGATGCCGGTGTGGAAATCTACGAAGGCCAGCTGGTCGGCATCCATTCCAAGGACAACGACCTCACGGTCAACGCCCTGCGCGGCAAGCAGCTGACCAACGTGCGCTCGTCGGGCAAGGATGACGCGCTGAGTCTGGTACCACCGGTACGGCTGTCGCTGGAGCAGGCACTGGAATTCATCGACGACGACGAGCTGGTCGAGGTGACACCGAAGGAAATCCGCCTGCGCAAGAAGCACCTGACAGAGAACGACCGCAAGCGGGCTTCGCGCGCGGCCTGAGCTCCCGCGCAGGTTGGGACGAGCCCCAACGAATCCCGACCTGCGCTTGAGCAAGCATCGCCCCGGAGCGCCCGAAGCCTTAGACTCGAAGGCATGACGACACCGGTACTGATGGCATGGAGCGGTGGCAAGGATTGCATGATGGCGCTCGAGCGCCTGCGCCAGGCTGGCGACTGGAACGTGGTCGGCCTGCTGACCACCGTGACCAAAAACTTCGACCGCGTGGCCATGCACGGCATCCGCCGCACACTGCTCGAGGCCCAGGCTACACAGCTCGACCTGCCGCTGATGACCGCACAGATCGAGTGGCCCAGCAGCAACGACGCTTATGAACAGGCCCATGCACAGGCACTCGGGGACGCCGCTGCGCGCTGGCCCGGCCTTTGCCACTGCGCCTATGGCGACCTGTACCTGGCCGACGTGCGTGCCTATCGCGAAAAACAGCTGTCGCGCGCCGGGTGGAAGGGCGTATTCCCGCTGTGGCAGGAGGACACGGCTGCACTGGCACGACGATTCATCGATGCGGGACATCGCGCAACGCTGGTATGCGTGGACACGACCCAACTGGACGCCACGTTCTGTGGCCGTGCATACACGGCCCAGCTGCTGGAAGACTTGCCCGGGTCGGTGGACGCGTGCGGAGAGAACGGTGAATTTCATACCCTGGTCCATGCTGGACCAGCCCTGCATGGCGACCTTCCGATCCGACGCGGAGAATCCCTCCTGCGCGACGGGCGCTTTCAGTACACCGACCTGCTTCTCGACGATGCCGGCTGAGCACGAGCCGATCCTTCCCGACATGCTGCGCCCCGGCCTGCGGCTGGTGTTCTGCGGAACCGCCGCCAGTCGCCGCTCGGCCCGGGAACGGGCCTACTACGCCCATCCCGGCAATGCTTTCTGGCGCACCCTGCATCAGGTTGGCATCACTCCTCGGCGTTTCGACCCGGGGGAATTTCCGCAGTTGCTCGCGTTGGGCATCGGGCTGACCGACCTGGCCAAGCACCACAGCGGAAACGACAACCAGTTGCCCGCAGGGGCCTTCGACGTGGATGCCTTGCGCGAGCGCATCAGCCGCGCAGCGCCACAAGCCGTGGCTTTCACCAGCAAGAATGCGGCACGCGCAGTGCTTGGACGCGGCGCGCTGGATTATGGTTGGCATGCGCAACGACTGGGCGAGACACGCCTGTATGTGCTGCCCTCGCCGTCGGGGCAGGCTCGCGCCGCCTGGCGCATCGAGCCCTGGCAGGACCTGTCGAACTGGCTGGCCCGGTCGCCCAGGGACATGCCCGCAGACGCATGAACCCGGGCCTGATTGTCCCGGGGTACACCACCTCACTGCAGCGGGATCGACCGGTACTTGCGCACTTCCTGCGGGGATACGGCTTCCGCGGCGTTGCCCCAGGATTGGCGGATGTAGCTGACCACTGCCGCCACCTGCCGATCACTGAGTTGCTGCATGAACGGCGGCATGGAATAGGGACGAGGGTAGGTCCTGGTGGTCGGCTCGAATCCTCCAAGCATCACCACGCGGACACAGTTGACCGGATTGGGAGACATCACCACGCTGTTTCCGGCCAGCTTCGGATACACATGAGGCACGCCCTGCCCGTGGTCCTGATGGCAGGCCGAACAGCGTCGATGGAAGATCCGCTTGCCCGCCGCGAGGAGTGCTTCGACTTCCTCCTGGGAAAGTGGTCCCCCGGACGCGGAATCATCCGGTTTCGAGCGGCTGGGGCGTCGCGGCAGGCTGCGCAGATAGTCCGCGATGGCGTACAGGTCCTTGTCGTCCAGATACTGCAGGCTGCCCTGCACCACATCCGCCATCGGACCGTAGGCGGTGCCCCTGGAGGAACGGCCCGTCTTGAGCAAATCGTGGATGTCCCGGGCACTCCATCCGGCCAGGCTGCCGTCCGATTCCACGCCGAGCCCTGGCGCATACCACCCCTCCACAGGGATCAAGCCGCCGCGCAGGTGCTGTCCGGACTTCTGCGCGCCCAGGACGTTGCGCGCCGTGTGACAGGCACTGCAGTGGCCGAGGCCCTTCACCAGATAGGCACCACGGTTCCATTGTGCACTCTTGTCCGGATCCGGCTTGAACACGCCGGGATCGAAATACAGCGCACGCCAAGCCAGGAGCAACGTGCGCAAGCTGAAGGGAAACCGCAACGACGGCGCATGGGTCACGCTGTGGACGGGATCGAGCGTGCGCAGGTAGACATACATGGCGTCAGCATCGGCACGCTTGACATGGGTATAGGCGGTGTAGGGAAAGGCGGGGTACAGCAGTCGCCCATGCCTGCCCTTGCCCTCGTGGAGAGCCGTCCAGAAGTCCTCTTCG
>NZ_JAQIBU010000278.1 GCF_027858935.1 Oleiagrimonas sp.
ACGCCGCGCGGTTGCAGGGTCTCGCATATGCAGTTGGCGATCTGTGCGGTCAGCTTTTCCTGGACCTGGAAACGGCGTGCAAAGCTGTCCACGACACGCGCCAGCTTGCTGATGCCGACCACGCGATTGGTCGGCATGTAGCCCACGTGGGCGCGTCCGATGATCGGCGCCATATGGTGTTCACAGTGGCTCTCGAACTCGATCCCGCGCAGCACCACCATCTCGTCGTAGCCCTCGACTTCCTCGAAGGTACGCAGCAGATATTCACCCGGGTCTTCGGCATAGCCCGAAAACCAGTCTCCGTAGGCTTTCACGACCCGCTTGGGCGTATCGATCAGCCCTTCGCGGGTGGGATCTTCGCCCGCCCAGCGCAATAGGGTGCGAACGGCGTCCTCGGCCTGCTCGCGAGATACATCGGACGGATTGGGAGATTCGTTCATTGGCATTGACCTGCGGTAGGACGGGCATTTTAACGTGAACGCGGGCGACAGCCGTCGGGATCGTCGCTTGATGCCGTCTTGTACGCAATCCTGCGCCGGCCGGATGTCGGGCCTCAGTCCCCGTCCCCGGGTTCGTTGTCTGCATCGGCGTCTGCTTCCGGGGGGTCGTCTACAGAAAGACGTTTGGGCATGTCCTTACGTGGCTTGACGCCAAAGGCGCGTAATCTCTCGGCCTGGCGCACCAAGCCGCGACTGGGATCGGTCAGCGCCTTTTCTGCATCGCGTGCGGCTGCGGTGGCTTTGGCCAAAGTATCGTTGATGGTCACGATGTGCTCGCCGAATTTGCGCGCGGCGTCGTACATCAGGTCGCCGCGCTTGACGATCTTGTCCATGTTGCGCGTGGTCTTTTCCACCCGCCAGATGTAATCGACAGTCCGCAGCACCGTGAACAGCGTGTTTGGTGAGACCAGTGCGATGTGACGTTCCAAGGCGTACTGGGGCAGGGACGGGTCGGCCTCAATGGCCGCCATCAAGGCACTCTCGATGGGTACGAACAGCAGGGTAAAATCCACGCTCTTGAGGCCATAGAGACTGGGGTAGTTCTTCTCCGATAGGTCTTTGATGTGACGGCGGATCGAGACGCAGTGATCCTTCATGGCCAGTTCGCGGGCAGTCTCGTCATCCCGGGCCTCGACATGGCGCTCGTAGGCCACAAGCGAAACCTTGGAATCTATGACGATGGCCCTTTCCTGGGGTAGGTCCAGCACTACGTCAGGCACCAGCCGTGCCCCGGAACCGTCTTCTTTGTGGCTGGCCTGGGTGCGGAAGTTGACGCCTTCGCTCAGGCCGGCTAACTCCAACAGCTTCAGCAGCACTTGTTCGCCCCAGATGCCACGTGTCTTGCTCTCGCCGCGTAGGGCGTTGGTCAGCGACTGGGCTTTGGCGCCGATGTCTTGATTGAGTTCTGTCAGGTGGCGGATTTGTGCTATCAGGCCTTCACGGGCCTGCAGGTCAGCTTCGCGAGATTGTTCCACCTTGGACTTGAACTCTCGCAGGGTTTCGCTGAAAGGCGTGAGCAGCGAGGCTAGGGTCTCTTTCTGCTGATTACCCAGAAGGGCGCCCTTTTCCTCCAGCAGCGAACCGGCTAGAAGCTTGAACTCCTTGGTCATGGCCTCACGGGTTTCGCCCAGCAGTTTTTCCGTATCCTGTTCGCGTTGCCGGGCGGAGGCGATCTGCTGCTCCAGACGCGCCGTCGCCTCGCGCTTGTCGGTTAGCGCGTCGCGCGCTTGTCGCAACTCCGCTTCCAGTGCGGGCACGCGATGGGCAGCGGCCTCGGCACGGGCCAATTGTTTCTCCAATTCTTCGCGCTGCCGATGCAGGATTTTCGAATCACGTGCAGTGGTTCGTTTCAGGCCCAGATAGAGGACGATGGAACCAAGCAAAAAGCCGAGAACTAGGGCGCTTAGGTAGGGCAGCAAGCTATCGGTCATAAGGGATGGCAATCTCGTGCGAATCGAAATGATTTATCCAGTGTACGACGTCGCGTCTCAGAACTTGAGCCGCGCTGCCTGAACGGACGCCATGCGCGTCTTTGGGTCCGGGCCGGCAGCCATGTCACCATGATCAGGTGACCGGAAGGACAACCCATCTTTTGTGGAGGACCCCCATGGACCACACCAGCGACTACCTGATCATCGGTGGCGGCATGGCCGCCGACGCCGCCATCGGCGCCATCCGCGAACATGATCCCGAGGGCCGCATTGGCCTGATCGGTGACGAGCGCGAGCCGCCCTACGAGCGCCCACCGCTGAGCAAGGCGCTTTGGAAGGGTGACAAGGACATCGCGTCGATCGACCTGGACACCCGACGCCATGACGTGGACATGCATCTGGGGCGCCGTGCGGTCATGCTGGATCGAGCCAGCCTCGCCGTGCGCGACGACCAGGGGGAAACCCACGGCTACAAGCGGTTGCTCCTGGCCACGGGCGCCCGCGTACGCGTACTGCCCTTCGAGGGCGACCGGGTGATCCACTTCCGTACCCAGGACGACTACCTGCGTTTGCGCCGTTTCGCCACCGAGGGTGCGCACATCGCCGTGGTCGGTGGCGGCTTCATCGGCAGCGAACTGGCCGCCTCCATGACTGGCGCCGGCTGCAAGGTGACCATGGTCTTCGCCGGCGACGGCATCGGTGCGGCACGGTTCAGCCAGGGCCTGTCGGATTTTCTCAACGAGTACTACCGCAAGCGCGGGGTGGACGTGCGCACCGGCATCAGGGTCAGCGGCGGCAAGGCCGACGATGATGGCGTGAAGCTGG
>NZ_JAQIBU010000038.1 GCF_027858935.1 Oleiagrimonas sp.
GGCAAGGCGAAGCGGTAGACCAGCGGCTTGTTGGGCGTAAGGGCCGATGGATGCGCAAGGCTCTTGCGGAATCGGCCCCGGAAGATGTCCATGGCCACGGCCAGCTGGTAACCGCTCATGTCCGGTTCCTTGGCATCCTGCTGCGGGTAGACGTCGATCAGCTTGACCACCCAGTCCGAATCCGTACCGCTGGTGGAGGCATCCAGATGCACCATCGGGCGACCACTGATGCGCACGGCGTGCTTGAGTACCGGCGTCTCGTAGGTTTCCACATCCGGGCGTGCGGCGGCCGGGCGCTGATCGCCCACCAGCCACTCGGGCCAGGTCTTGGTCTCTGCCGCCGGGACCGGGCGCGGACGATAGGGCACCGGCGTGGCCGGATTGGAAATGTACTGGTCGTAGCCGTTGCCGTTCGACGGTTGCGGCTTGTCGAAGCCCAGCTCATGTCCGGCATGCAGGTAAATCGGCTCATCCTGGATGCTGCAGTTGCCCGGACAGGACGGCCAGCTGGACAGTTTTTCCCAATGATTGGGGCCGGTGAGATAAGCATGCACATGCGCCAGATGGGCGTCGGCGCCATCGGTCTTCAGGTGCTGGGCCAGAAACGGCAAAAGGATGTGCTTGCGGAAGTATGCCGAGGTATCCGAACCGAACTGGATGGCCCCCAGATGCGTGCCGGAACCCGCTTCCTGACCGTGGAACCACGGTCCCAGCGTCAGGTACAGGTTCTTGCGATTGGATGCCTTGGCATACAGCGCGCGATACACCGCCAGGGCGCCGTAGATATCCTCCTGATCCCACTCGCCGGCGACCAGCATGGTCGGCACGTCCAGGGGCTCCTTGGCCAGGATCTTGTCGACGGCCTGATCCTGCCAGAATTTGTCATAGGACGAGTGCTTGACGATCTTGTTCCAGAAGCCCAGCTGACCCATGCCGTGCTCCTTTGCGATCACGCTGGGATTTCCGGCATCCAGATACATGCTGTAGTCGTCGGAATAGTTCGACCACCATTTGTCCTTGTTGGAGCGCGTGGCCTCCTGGGAATAGATGTACGGCATCATCTGCTCGCGGAAGGCGCCGTTATGGAACCAGTCGTCGCCGATCCAGCCGTCGACCATCGGGTTTTCCGGCACGGCCGCCTTCAGCGCGGGATTGGGATGCACCAACCCCATCAACGCCTCGAAGCCGTCGTAGGAGATGCCCATGATGGCGACCCGGCCGTTGCTTTGCTTGATGTGGCTGGCCAGCCAGCCGATGGTATCCGAGGCATCGGTGGCATCGGATACGGGCGTCGGATTCAACGGGCCGCGCACGTAGCGGTTCATGATGTAGTCGCCCTCGGAACCGTATTTGCCCCGTACGTCCTGGAACACATGGATGTAGCCGGCCTTGAGGATCGGATCGTGCGCCTCGCGCTTGCGCGAGGCAAAGCGGTCCGCGTTATAGGGCGTGCGCTCCAGCACAATGCCGGCGTGGTGCGCGCCCTTGGGGATCAGGATGTCGGTATTGAGCTTGATGCCGTCACGCATGGGGATCTGCACGACACGCTTGGTGTAGCTCATTTTCTGCGTCACCGGCTTGAAATGCGCCGGCGTTTCACTGGGCAAGCTTGGATAGTGCGAATGCGAGTGTGGCGGCGTGGATTGCGCGGCGCTGGCCGCACTACCGCTGGCGAACAACGTCAATGCCAGCAGCAATGACAAGGAGTGGCGAACTGGGGAATGCAGGGAAGTCATGACGGACACCTGTTCTAAATCAGTCCATCCAACCTAACCCGTCTTCAATGCGCAAGGCATGTGCATGAAGACATGCATGCATCCGTGGCACATCGAAAAGAACACGCAGCGCCTGTGTTTTTGTGAATCAAACGGAGGTTGTTCCGACACGGCGACCCATGCTCTGTTGATCTGCCAGAAAAAAGGCCGCGATCGCGGCCCTTTCCGTACATGGCAGCAAGGCGCGCGCTAACCGGGCCGTACGCCCAACAGGCGCGCCGGCAGCATCACCATGCCCCTCAGGATGGCGAACACGCCTTCCACGGCGATGCCAAGCAGCCGGAACGGCAGCAACAACAGCCATACCAGCGGATACAGCACCAGCGCGAGCAGCGCCAGCGGCCAGCACAACGCCAACACAAACAACCAGAGCAGGAACGTCAACACGATGGTCTCCAGGCAATGCCCACGGCAAGGGTCATGGCCTGATACTGCTCCGCCTGGCCGCGCATTTCCAGTATCCGAGGCCACGGCATTGGCGCAACCGAGAAGCTTTTCCCCATCGCCATGCTCGCGTCGGCCTGGACGTATACGGATGCTCCGACACGGGTTCTTCAGCGTACACTTTGCGCCATGACCAGCCGCACGCCACCCCTGAATCCGGATACCCTCGATCGCATCGTCGCCCAGGCGCGGCGTGATGCCCAGCAACGCGAGAAGGGCTACCGCGAACGCGCACTGAAGATGTACCCGTGGGTATGTGGTCGCTGCGCACGCGAATTCACCCGTGACAACGTGCGCGAGCTTACGGTGCACCACCGTAATCACAACCACGACGACAATCCTCCGGACGGCAGCAACTGGGAACTGCTGTGCGTGTACTGCCACGACAACGAACATGCCCGTTACATTGATCATGTCCGCGGCGGTGCGCTGGGACCGGATGCCGCACCGGAACCGGCGACCGGCAAGCCTTTTGCAGCCTTGCGCGACCTGCTCGGAAAATGATCGCGGCCGCGTGCCTGTATCGCGGCAAACGACCCCCTTCTTGTAGAGTGGGCGGCTTCCAACAGCCGCGCAAGGATCTGCCATGCTCCCTGCCACCGTTGTCATTGGTGCCGGCCTCAGCGGCCTGTACGCCGCCCGGCTGCTGGAGCAAGGGGACCATGACGTGTTGCTGCTGGAGGCGCGCGAGCGCGTGGGTGGACGCATCCTGAGCCTGTCCGCGGACGATGGCGTACACGCCTATGACATGGGGCCGTCCTGGCTGTGGCCGGCGATGAACCCGCGTGCAGCGCGGCTGATCGAGGCACTCGCAGCTACGCTCTACCCGCAGCATGTGGATGGCGGCGCCGTCATGGAGGAGGCCAGCGGACGCGTGCAACGGCTGCAGCGTACCTGGGCCACGGAGCCCGCTTCGATGCGCGTGTACGGAGGCATCGGTGCGCTGACCCATGCGCTGCGTGACAGCCTCCAGCGCACCTCGATCCGGCTGGGAACGCGCGTCACGAGCCTGCGCTTGCTGGGCGCCGACACGGTCGAAGTCACACTCGAAAGCGGCGAAACCGTGCGCACCGCACGGGTGATCAGTACCCTGCCCCCACGCTTGCTGGTCGATACCCTGTCGTGGATGCCCGCCCTGCCCGCAGACTGGCAGGCCGCACGACGCGCCACCCCCACCTGGATGGCCGGGCAGGCGAAGTTTCTGGCCATCTACGACCACGCTTTCTGGCGCGCGAACGGCCTGTCGGGCATGGCCATGAGCCAGCGTGGCCCACTGGTGGAAATCCACGATGCCAGCGATGCCGATGGCAAGCATGCGGCGCTGTTCGGTTTTGTCGGCGTCGCCCATGACGGACGTCGCCAGCTGGGCCGTGACCAACTGGTGCGGTTGGCACTGGCGCAGCTGACACGCCTGTTTGGATCGCGTGCGTCGACACCTCAGACCGTGCACCTGAAGGACTGGGCCGATGCGTCCTGCACCGCTGTGCCCGCCGATGCGATTCCGCCCCCCGGACACCCGTCCTATCCGCAGGCATCGCTGCCAGCGCCCTGGAGCGGATGCGTCCAGTTGGCAGGCAGCGAGTTTGCCGGCGACTTCGCCGGGTACCTGGAAGGGGCGCTGGATGCTGCAGAGCGCGCAGTATTGATGGCCTGAGTCCTGGCCTGCAAGTCTCGCTACACTTCCATGCGCCCGTCCACCACTTTGCAAGAACAGAGGCACTCCATGAACGATGAAGCAAAGCCCCATCCGAGACATCGCACCGCACTGGCAGCATTGGCTTTCTTCATCACTGAAGCGCTGACCTTTGTGTTGATGATGGCGGTATCCGACAGCAGTTTTGTAACGCTGATCGTCGAA
>NZ_JAQIBU010000004.1 GCF_027858935.1 Oleiagrimonas sp.
CTACCATCGCCATCTTCGCTGGCGTTCGCCGAAGGGCGCCACGCTGGAGATCGATGCCGAACGCGTGGTTCCACTCGACCAGTCCGGCCTGCTGGCGATCCGCTACCTCGTGCGCTCCATCGACTATCGCGGCCCACTGACGCTGCATTCGGCGCTGGAAGTCGCACGCCATGCCACCGCACAAGGTGACGACCCGCGCATCGGCACGCGCGTATCCGGTGGTCTGGCGCAGGAGGCATCGGGCAATCAGGACGACATGGCCTGGCTGACCCAGTCCACCACGAACAGCGCGATCCGTCTGGCCTGCGGGCAGCGCCACCGGACGGGCATGCGTCCCGGTGCAATGGAAACCTCCCCGGAAGGGATCATGCAGGCGTTCCACGCCGAGATCGAACCCGGCCAGGAAGTGGTCTTGGAGAAATTTGTCGCCTACGCATGGACGCGGCCCGGGCAGGACACCCCACATACGCAGCTTCTGGAGACCGTTGCAGACCAGTTGCAGCATGGCCATGCCAACGGCTACGCCAGCCTGGCGCGGGAGCAGTCCTCTACACTCAGCCGCTTCTGGGACGGCGTCGACCTGGCCATCGACGGCGATCCGGCGACCGAACAGGCCCTGCGCCTGAATCTGTTCCACGTGTTCCAGTCCACCTGTCGCGACGGCAGCGGAAGCGCCGCGGCCAAGGGTCTGACCGGCGAAGGCTACGAAGGCCACTATTTCTGGGATGCCGAAATCTTCATGTTGCCGGCCATGCTCGCCACGCAACCGGAACTGGCGCGCAGCATGCTCGAGTACCGCTACAGCATTCTCGATGCCGCGCGTCGTCATGCCCGCGAGATGAACCACGCACGCGGCGCCCTGTTCGCCTGGCGCACCATCAGTGGCGACGAGTGTTCGGCCTACTTCCCCAGCGGATCGGCGCAATACCACATCAACGCCGCAGTCGCCTGGGCGCTGCGCCTGTACGTGGATGCCACCGGCGACCTCGACTTCCTGCGCGACAAGGGTGCAGAGATCCTGTTCGAGACAGCGCGTGTGTGGCTGGATACCGGCCATTTCGATGCACGACGGGACGGTGCCTTCTGCATTCCGGCCGTGACCGGGCCGGATGAATACACCGCCCTGATCGACAACAACCACTACACCAACCGCATGGCACAACGGCATCTGCGCGATGCGGCCGAAGTCGCAACCTGGATGGCGACCCGGCATCCCCAAGCCTACGCCGCGCTGGTCGCACGCATTGGACTGCATGCGGAAGAACCACTTGCATGGCAGCGCGCCGCCGATGCGATGTACCTGCCGCAAGATGCGGCTACCGGCGTGTTTCCGCAGGACGACACATTCCTCGACAAACCCCGACTTCCGGCACTCAAGGAGGATGGCACCAAGCAGCCTCTGTTGCTGCGCATGCATCCGCTGACCCTGTATCGGCACCAGGTCTGCAAGCAGGCTGACGTGGTGCTTGCGCTGGTACTGGCCGGCGCGGATGTCGACATGGCCGCCAAACGTCGAAACCTCGAATACTACGAAGCCGTCACGGTGCACGACTCCACGCTCTCGGCCTCGACCTTCGCGGTGCTTTCTGCCGAGATCGGCGATAGCGAACGCGCATGGCACTACTTCATGGACGCCCTGCGCGTGGACCTGGACGACCTGCATGGCAACGCTGCGCATGGCGTGCATCTGGCGGCCATGGCCGGCAGCTGGCAGGCTCTGGCCTGGGGCTTCGGCGGCCTGCGCATGACCCAGGGACGCCTGGATTTCGCCCCGCAACTGCCGCGCAACTGGCAAGGCTATCGTTTCGGCGTGCGCTGGCAGAACCAGCGCGTACGCGTGTCGGTACGCCGGGATCAGGTGGAATACACCCTGGTCGAGGGCGATTCGCTGGACATTCGCCACTGCGGACAGCTGTTGCAACTGCGTGCTGGATCGCCAGTCACGCGGCCCACGCCGCGCGTTGAGGCTCCGAAGGAGGCGCTGAAGGCGGTGATCTTCGACCTCGACGGCGTGATAGCCGATACCGCTGTGCTGCACGAGGCCGCATGGAGACGCCTGGCCGAGGAGATCGGCATGCCTTTCGACGACGCCATCGGCGAACGCCTCAAGGGCGTCGACCGGCTTGGCTCGCTGGAGATCCTCCTGGAACAGGCTCCACGTGCCTACACGCAGGACGAAAAACAGGCCCTGGCCGAACGCAAGAACGGCTACTACCGCGAGATGATCGAACAGGTCAGCCCGGCAGACCTCCTGCCCGGGGCACGCCAGGCCATCGCCTCCACTCGTGAAGCCGGGCTCAGGGTTGGACTGGCTTCGGCCAGCCGCAATGCGCCCTTGCTGCTTGAGCGGCTGGGGATTGCCGGACTGTTCGACTACATCGTCGACGCCGGAGCCATCACGAATTCCAAGCCGGATCCGGAAATTTTCCTGACCGCAGCCCGTGGACTGGGCGTGGACCCGGAACAGTGCCTGGGTGTGGAGGATGCCGCAGCGGGTATAGCCAGCATCCAGTCAGCAGGCATGGAAGCAGTCGGAATCGGCAATGCGCATGCGCTGGCCGATGCGGATGTGTTGTTACCGGACGTCGCCGCGTTCGACATCAGCCGTTTTACCACTCATACGGCGTATTGAAGCGCTGTCCCCCGGACAGCAAGCCTTTGCAACCCAACTCGTGGGGAGACAAATCTCATGAACAGCAAGAACTTGACCCGGCTGGCACTCTCGGCATCCATCGCCGCGATCCTGATGTCCGGCAATGCCCTGGCCAAGGACAGCGGACAGGCCCAGAGCACGCTCAAGACATCCAAGAGCCAGAGCCAGCAGAACCCCAATGCCAAGACCACCCAGAACCTGGACCAGGTCGTGGTCACCGGTGCCCCGACCTATGCCGGTGTGAAGAAAATCGACGCCAGCTTCTCGATCACCACCGCAAACCAGCACGAGATCAAGAAGGCCAACCCGTCCAGCTCCGCCGACCTGCTGAAGATCGTCCCGGGCATCTGGGTCGAATCCAGCAGTGGCAAGACCGGTGCAAACATTGAACTGGCCGGTTTCCCCGGCGGCGGCGATGCGCCATTCGTCACCTTCGAGATCAACGGCTCGCCGGTGTATCCAGTCCCGACGCTGTCGTTCATGGCCAATGGCTCGCTGTTCCGCGTCGACGACACCGTCGAACGCGTCGAGGTTCTTCAGGGTGGCCCGTCGACCGTGTTCGGCAACGGACAGATCGGCGCCACGGCGAACTTCATCCTGCGCCAGGGCACGGCCAAGCCCACCGGGGACATCGGCCTGACGATCGGCTCCGAGGGTCGCTACCGCGTGGATGGCTTCTACGGCGGCAAGCTGTCGAAAAACTGGTTCTTCAGCATCGGCGGGTTCTACCGCACCTCCAACGGCATCCGCAGTCCGCAGTTCCCCGCCAACGAGGGTGGCCAGCTTACCGCGACGCTGTCGCGCGACTTCGACAACGGCGACATCATGTTCTACGCCCGGTCGCTGAGCGACAAGAATCTGTTCATCACCGATGTTCCGGTCAAGGTGAGCCCGGACGGCAAGAGCGTGTCCCAGTTCCAGAGCTTCAATCCGCTGACCGGTACCTTTGCCGGCAACGAATTGCGTTCAGCCAACTTCCAGATCACACCGGGCAACCCGCCGGGGACGATCAATGGCAATCTCGCCAATGGGCGTGGCAGCCATATCAACATGTTCGGATCCAATCTGGACCTGTATTTCGATAACGGCTGGTCGCTGAGCAACAAGTTCAACCTGACCTCCGGCCACATGCCGACCAACGCGTTATTCAACAACTTCTCCCCAGTCTCGTTTGGCTCGTTCATCAACCAGCAGGTTGCCAGCGCCAACAGCAACCCGGCCATCGTCGCTGCCGGCGGCATGGCGACGACCGGCTCGGGCACCTACGTCAATGGCGGCGGCAGTGTCAGCCCGAACCAGACCGTGGCCTCGCTGGGATTCTGGATCGTCGACAAGAAAATCAAGTCGTTTTCCGACGAAGTACGCCTGAACAAGGAGCTGTTCGATGGCAATACCCTGACTGTCGGCGGCTACATGGCCAGCTATTCCTCCAATGACCAGTGGTATCTGGGCAACAACATGCTGGTCACGGCCCAGTCGCATGCCCGCCTCATCAACGCCTCGCTGGACAACGGTGCGCAACTGACCCGCAACGGTGTGCTCAGCGGGCCCTTCTATGCCCTGACCGAGAACTGGAGCGGACGCAACATTGCAGCCTTCCTTTCCGATCAGTGGACCATCGGCAATTGGGTCCTGGATGCCGGCTGGCGCGTCGAGCACCAGACCGACAACGGCAGCGTTTCCAATGACACCAGCATGAACCTCGACGGCAATCCACTGACCGTCTACAACAACGGCACTGCCGTCGAAAACGGTTCCTACACACCGATCAACTACAGCCATACCCATGGTTCCTGGACAGTGGGCGCCAACTACGAGATCACGCCCAACATGAGCGTGTATGGTCGGGTCAACGAAGGCGTGCACTTCCCCGGCTTCGACAATCTTCGCAGTGGCCAGCCCAACCTGCAGAAAATCAAGAACTTCGAGGCAGGGTTCAAGTTCCAGAACCGGATGTTCTACACCAGCATCACTGCATTCCGCCGCCTCTTCACGGGCGTGCCTTTCCAGCAGTTCACTGCCAGCGGCCAGAACGTGACCAGCATCTATGGCGCCAGCTCCCATGGCATCAACTTCACCGCTCGCTACACCCCGGTGAAGAACCTGTCGTTCGACCTGACCGGCAACTGGCAGCACAGCGTGTACGACCACTATGCGTCGGCAGCGGTCGGCACTTCCCCCGGATTCAACTACAACGGCAACATCCTGCAGCGTCAGCCGCGGCTGCAATTCCGCTTCACACCTGACTATGACGTACCCACGAACTGGGGTGACCTGAACCTGTTCATGACCTACACGCATGTTGGCTTCCGTTATTCCAACATCGGCAACACCCAGCCGCTCCCTCAGTACTACACGCTGGGTGCCGGCGCGGTGGCCAATGTGGGACAACACCTGCAGCTTCGCCTGCAGGGCAGCAACCTGACCAACCAGATCGGCCTGACCGAGGGCAATGCCCGTGTCACCAACTCGGGCGTGATCAATGGTCTGGAGATGGCGCGACCGATCTTCGGTCGCGAAGTCTTCTTCCAGGTCAAATACAAGCTCTGATTCCCGGAGCCGTGCCAGCCCGGGCATGCGTGCGCGCATGCCCGGGCCTTACCGCTGATCGAGGGTTGCAACACGTCCCCGGCAGTCGAATCCCTGCCGTGCACGGTATGGTCTTGCGAGCCCAACGCCAGCACCCGGAGTGAGCATGCCTCAATGCACGTCCGCAACCCTGATGCTTCTCGCCCTGATCACTGCATTGGGCGGCATGACCGCATCGCCTGCATACGCGGCCCGTGCGGATGATGGCTTCAGATTGACGGCCACCCACGAGGACTTCGGACGGTATTTCCCGACCTACCTCGCCAACGGTTACTTTTCCACCATGAGCACGCCGCGCGGCACGGGTCCTGCCCACGCCTACATGGTCGCGTTCATGGACCACACCCACGATGACATCTCGCGCCTGGCAGCCATCCCCGGCTGGAGCGAGATCGACTACAACCCGGGCACGGGATGGATGAATGCCGCGCGACTGGATCGTCACATCTTTGCCCAGTACTCGCAGGTCCTGAACATGCGCGACGGCACGCTGGTCACGCGCTATCGTTTCACCTACGCGGGCCGCGCCACGGATGTGAAGGTCACCACTTTCGTCAGCCAGGCGGACAAGCACCTTGCGGTGACCCGCATCACCCTGACACCGCAATTCAGTGCTCGCGTCCGGCTGCGGCTCCCCATCCGCCTCTGGTCGCAACACCAGCCACGCTTCGCCATCCACACGATGAGCTGGGACCAGGTCAACGCCGCAGTGATCGCCAGCGGCCAGAACCTTCACAACAAGCCGGTGCCGACCCCTGACCGGGCACCGATCTGGTACCCGGGCTACACGCGCATCCTGGACACGCATGGCGATACCAGGACACACTCTTTGTGGTTGAACGGTCGCGCGGTGCATGGCCTGCGCATGGCCATGGCCAGTGCCATCGGCCTGCCCAAGGGTGTCGCGATCAACCACATGGCAATGTTCAAGAGCCCGTACCAGCTCGCGCTGAATGTCCGGCTGCATGTACGCAAAGGCCACGCCTACTCCTTCACCACCTACGTCGCTGCCTCCCGCAAAGGTTGGGGTGGTGATGCACGCGCCGACCTCGCACTGGCCCGCGCAGCAAGAAACACCGGGTTCGATCAGCTGCTGGCCGCCCATCGCGCAGCCTGGCACCAACTCTGGCGATCAGACATCGTCATCAAGGGCGACCCGAAGGCGCAGCTCGCCGTGCACTCGGACCTGTATTACTTGCTGTCTAACACCACCACGGGCACGGCGTGGCCAATGGGGGCCTGTGCCCTCACGCCCAATTATGCCGGTCATGCCTTCTGGGACAGCGACTCCTGGGTGTTTCCCGCGCTGCTGCTGCTGCACCCCGAGCGGGCCAAGCCGATCGTGATGTTCCGCCATCGCACCATGCACCCCGCGCGCGAACGCGCCAGGGAGCATGGCTACAAGGGCACCATGTTCCCGTGGGAAGCCGATCCACAGACCGGTGTCGACGTCACGCCGCACTTTGCGCACGAGGCCTGGCGGGAAATCCACGTCAATGCCGACATTGCCATCGCGCAGTGGCAATACTGGCTGGCCACCGGGGATAACGCGTGGCTGCGGCGCGTGGGCTGGCCGGTCATCCGTGGAGTGGCGCGTTTCTGGACCAGCCGGGTGACCTGGAACAAGTCTGCCGGCCGCTACGAAATCCTGCACGTGACCTCGCCCGACGAGGCCTATGATGACGTCCCCAATGATGCCTTCACCAATGCCACCGCCGCCAAGGCCTTGCGCATTGC
>NZ_JAQIBU010000221.1 GCF_027858935.1 Oleiagrimonas sp.
TCGGCGCTGGTCGGCCTGGGCCGGCTTGCCCTGCCGGCATGGGCCGGTCCTGCGACCGGCTGGGTGCAGCTGGCGATCTGGGCCTGGCTGCCCCTGTATCTCCTGCTCATGCAAAAACGCGTCTATGCACAGGGCTGGTTCACCACGCTGCTCAAATACGCTTTCGTGGGCCTGTGCTACAGCATCTTGATGTCCTTCGCGGTCGCCTCCGCGGCCCTGATCGGACTGGCCGCCTGAGCACGGTCCCGCACCGCTGTCCGCCAAAGCCTTGTATGGACTAGCATTGTCCGAAGGGGCCCGGATCGGACCCCTTCAGGTGCCGGGCAAGTCGGATGAAGAACCTGTCAGGGCAGGCATTTGGCTTGCGGTCGGATCAAGGTTGTGCACAGTGCACCGGGGACCAGCGCAAGGGCTTGATAAGTACGGGAACATCCGCGAACCCGCCCCATGGCTTGAATTCAACTTGTTGTTATTAAAGAACAATTTAAGATTGATTAAAGAGTCACCAATCCGTGGAAGAGCAGCCGTCATGCGGTCCGGAGGCAATGATCCCATCTGCGTCCACAGACTTATCCACATGTTTTGTGGATAACCGTGAAAACCACATGACTACGGTTACTTAGCATCCATTCCGAAGAAAAGTGTGAACTGTACCGTGTAGATCCATGCAGCCCGCCGGACCCCTTGCCAGGTACGTACAACACGATCCCCGGCTACACTTCGTTGCATGCCCGCCATCGTGCGCATCGCCCTGCCGGTCCCCTTGCCGCGCCTGTTTGACTACCTGCCTCCGGAAGGAGCGGTGGCGGAAGCTGGTGCTCGCGTGCTGGTGCCCTTTGGTCGTGGCAAACGCGTGGGCATCGTGGTTGCGCATGCCGCCTCCAGCTCGCTCCCTGCGGCCCAGCTCAAACGTGTGCTGCGCGTTCTTGACCCGTTTCCACTGCTGCACGGCGAACTGCTCGAAAACCTGCTGTGGGCGGCGGACTATTGGCTCGGAGCACCCGGGGATGCCTGCGTCAATGCCCTGCCGACGGCGCTGCGTCAAGCCTCGCCGCTGCCGGAACTGGGCATGGAAGCCTGGTCGCTGACCGATCCGGGCCGGGTCGCGCTGGAGGATGGATCGCGACGCGGTGGCAGCCTGGCACTGATGCAGGCCCTGTCCGATGGCCAGCGCACAGCGGACGAACTCGACCCGTACCTGCCGCGCTGGCGCGAGGCGGGGCGCCGGCTGCTCAAGGCCGGCCTGGTGTCGCGCGAGCAGGTGCCTGCTCCAGCATCGGCGACGTCCACGGAATCCGCGCCAACTCTGCATCCCGAGCAGCGCCAGGCGGTCGATGCCGTGGCTGGCCACATGGGCTCATTCCAGCCGTTCCTGCTGCATGGCATAACCGGAAGCGGCAAAACCGAAGTCTACCTGGCGCTGATTGAAAAAGCGCTGGCCGCCGGCCGCCAGAGCCTGCTTCTGGTGCCGGAAATCGGTCTGGCACCGCAGGCCGTATCGCGACTGCGCGCGCGTCTGGGGGTCGCGGTCGATGTGTTGCATTCCAACCTTGCCGAGGGCGCACGGGCGCGTGCCTGGCTGCGTGCGCGCAGCGGAGAAGCGATGGTGATCCTGGGGACACGCTCGGCCGTATTCACACCGCTGCCCAAAGCCGGCCTGATCGTGGTCGACGAGGAACACGACAGCGCGTACAAGCAGCAGGACGGGTTCCGCTACAACGCCCGCGACCTGGCGATCAAGCGCGCGCGAAGTCTGGGCGTGCCGGTCGTACTGGGGTCGGCCACGCCATCACTGGAAACCCTGGCCAACGTCGAGGCCGGCCGCTATCTGCGCATGTCCCTGCGCGAGCGCACCGGCACGCACGTCAAGCCACCAAAGGCCGAACTGGTCGATGTCCGTGGTCAGCGACTCGAGCAGGGACTGTCCAACCCGCTGTTGCATGCACTTGACGCCTGCATGGCGCGCGGCGAACAGGCGCTGATCTTTCGCAACCGTCGCGGGTATTCGCCGGTACTGATGTGTCATGCCTGTGGCTGGCATGCGGAATGCCCGCGCTGCGAAAAACCGCTGGCGCTGCACCGTGGTCGTGGCCGCCTGCTGTGCCACCATTGCGGCCTGGAACAGCGCGTGCCGAGCGCATGCCCAGCTTGTGATGCCGACGGACTGAAACCGCAGGGCTACGGCACCGAACGTCTGGAGGAAGCCCTCAAGGCCCGTTATGCGCCTTTTCCCGTCCTGCGCATCGACCGCGAGACCACCCGCCGCCGGGATGCCTTCGAGAACCTGCTTGCGGAGCTGGAGGATGGCCGTCCTGCAATCCTGGTCGGCACCCAGATGCTGGCCAAGGGTCACGACCTTCCCAATCTCACTCTGGTGGCCATCACCAGCATCGACGAAGGCCTGCACAGTCTCGATTTTCGTGCCGGCGAACGCCTGGCGCAGCTGATTGTGCAGGTCGCCGGCCGGGCCGGGCGTGCGGCCCGGCCGGGACGCGTGCTGCTGCAGACCCATCAGCCCGAACACCCCTTGCTGCAGGGCCTGCTGCACCGCGGCTACGCCGCCACCTGCGCGCTGATGCTCGACGAACGACGCGCACTGCAACTGCCCCCGTATGCCTACCAGGCGCTGCTGCGGACCGATGCCCGCAAGCGCGAGTCCGTCGATGGTTTCCTGTCCGACGCGTTTCGGGCACTGCCCATGGATGATGCGCTGCGCACACCCGGACCGATGCCGGCGCCGATGCCACTGCGTGCCGGACGCCACCGGGGCCAGTTGTTGCTTGAGTCCGACAGCCGAGCTCGATTCCACCCTGTCCTGCGCGCCTGGCGTGAAGCCCTGGCCGCGCTGCCATCGGCACGCCGGGTTCGCTGGTCGATTGATGTCGATCCGGTTGATTTGTACTGAATCGCGCCACACCTTTATGCTGCAAGGCGAGCATTTCCTCCCCTCCCAGCTAATACAGGACAACCATGGCCTCCCAGCTCGAACAACTGCGCGAGATGACCACCGTGGTCGCCGATACCGGCGAGATCGACGCCATCGAGCGCTACAAGCCCGTCGACGCCACCACCAACCCATCGCTGCTGCTCAAGGCCGCCAGCAAGGATGCCTACAAGGATCTGATCGACGGCGCCCTGGAATGGGCCCGGAGCCAGAGCAACGATCATGACCAGCAGATCGTCGATGCCTGCGATCGACTGGCGGTGGATGCCGGTCGCAAGATCCTCGAATTGGTCCCTGGTCGAGTCTCCACCGAAGTCGACTCGCGGCTGTCATTCGACACCGAGGCCACCATGGCCAAGGCGCGCCGCCTGGTCGGCATGTACGACGAAGCCGGCATCGGAACCGATCGCCTGCTGATCAAGATCGCCTCCACCTGGGAAGGCATCCGCGCCGCCGAACAGCTCGAGCGCGACGGGATCAACTGCAACATGACGCTGCTGTTCGCCTTCGAGCAGGCCGTGGCCGCCGCAGACGCCGGCGCCTTCCTGATCTCGCCTTTCGTCGGACGCATCTACGACTGGTACGTCGCCCACACGGATCACGATGACTACGGCCCCGAGGATGATCCTGGCGTGCAATCGGTACGCAAGATCTACTCCTGGTACAAGGCCCACGGCTTCGAAACGGTGATCATGGGAGCCAGTTTCCGCAACCCGGGCCAGATTCGCGCCCTTGCTGGCTGTGATCGTCTGACCATCAGTCCCGACCTGCTGGACCAACTCGAGCAGACCGACGCGGAGTTGCCGCGCAAGCTCGAGGATGACGGCAGCCGCAAGGACCGCACCGGCGCAATGGACGAGAATGCCTTCCGCTGGGGCATGAACGAGGACGCCATGGCCACCGAGAAGCTCGCCGAAGGCATCCGCCGCTTCGCCGAGGACCAGGTCAAGCTGGAGAAGTTGCTGGGCGCGCGCCTGTGAACCCAAGCGCGGCTGCCTCCAGTTCCGGCTTGCATCGCACATCGCAAGAACCCGGCCTGGCACCGGGGACAAGCTCCGCCCACCGGACGCACATGATGGAAACGGCTCCCCACCGGGAGCCGTTTTTTTGGGACCTTTCCAATCATGCTTTTTTCAGCTCGTGATGACGCGTCGCCCGCTGCCCGCGCACCGCGCCATACAACCCCCATCAACAGCACGGTCAAACCCCTTGACGTGCCGCGCCCGCGCGAACAAGGAATCGATGAGGCCACCGGGATACGACAGCTCCCTGGCCGTGGCACGCGAACATGCAAAGGCACATCCGCAAGCGGACTCGAGTCCCGGGGAACCCATGACGCCGCGCAGTAGCCGGATGCCGTGAGCAAAAAAACGGCCCCGCGTGCGGAGCCGTTTTTCGTGGTCGGAAGGTTCCGGGAAAATCAGGCGGCAAACACGCCACGCATTTTCTTCATCGCCGCCGACTCGATCTGGCGAATGCGCTCGGCGGAAACGCTGTACTCGTCAGCCAGATCCTGCAAGGTGGTCTTGTCGTCGGTCAACCAGCGTCGCTGGATGATGTCACGCGAACGCTGGTCCAGATTACCAAGCGCCTCGGACAGGATGTCGTGGCGGGTCTCGGCCTGACTGGAATCGGCTACGTTCTGGTAGGGATCCGCATTGTCATCGATCAGGAACGTAGCCGGGGAAGGACGTGCATCGTCATCTGCGTCAACCGGGGCATCGAAACCCACGTCACGACCGGACAGACGCGATTCCATCTCCAGTACGGTCTTTTCGGGCACGCCGAGCTCCTTGGCCACGGTCCTGACCTCGCCAGCATTCATCCAGCCCAGGCGCTTCTTGTTTTTGCGCAGGTTGAAGAACAACTTGCGCTGCGCCTTGGTGGTCGCGACCTTCACGATGCGCCAGTTCTTGAGGATGAACTCGTGCATCTCGGCACGGATCCAGTGCACCGCGAAACTGACCAGACGCACGCCATGATCGGGGTCGAAACGCTTGACCGCCTTCATCAGGCCGATGTTGCCTTCCTGGATCAGGTCGGCCAGCTGCAATCCGTAGCCCGAATAACCCCGCGCCACGTGCACCACGAAACGCAGGTGGGCGGCAATCAGCTGCTTGGCCGCACCGAGATCCTCGTGCGCATGATAATCGCGGGCCAGCTGCTGCTCGTCCTCGGCACTGAGCACCGGAATGCGATGCACGGCGGAAATATACGCGTCGAGGCTGCCCGCGACGCTCGGAATGGGCAGATTGTTGGCAACCAGGGACTGGCTCATGAATCGAAACCTCCAAAACAGGTATAGATTTTAGCACTCTGATAGTTGGAGTGCTAAAGGCCGCGACAAGTTCCCGCGGTCATAACTGTACTATATGGTACACCATATGCAAGAGCCGTCAATCGCCCCGCCAGTCTTGCATGGTGCGGGCCGGGGGCAGCGACCAGTCCAGCGGGGACATACCGCGCGCTTGCAGAAAGGCCTGGGTCTGTGAAAAGTGGCCACAGCCCAGAAATCCGCGATGCGCCGACAACGGCGAGGGGTGGGTGGTGCGCAGTATGGCGTGGCGACGACCGTCGATCAGGCCTGCCTTCGCGCCCGCATGACTCCCCCAGAGCAGAAACACCAGACCTTCGCGCTCCTCACTCAGGCAGCGGATGACGGTGTCGGTAAAGCCTTCCCAGCCCATCCCCCGGTGGGATGCCGCACGTCCGCGCTCGACCGTGAGCACGGTGTTGAGCAGCAGTACGCCACGGTCGGCCCAGGGCGTCAGGCACCCATGGTCCGGGCGCGCAATGCCCAGGTCGCGCTCGATCTCCTTGAAGATGTTCTGCAGTGACGGTGGCACCGGCACGTCCGGGCGCACCGAGAAACACAGGCCATGCGCCTGGCCCGGACCGTGGTACGGATCCTGCCCCAGGATGACCACCTTCACCTGCTCGAACGGGGTGTGCTCGAAGGCGGCAAAGATCTCCGGGCCGGGCGGGTAGATCGCCTTTCCATCGCGCTTCTGCGCACGCAGGAAATCCGCCAGTTCGCGCATGTCCTTGCGCTCGAAGTAATCACCGACACGGTCTTTCCAGGAAGCCTCCAGATGGAGTGGATGTCCGGCCATGACCCGTGCTCAGCCCGGATTGGCGCGCGCGCGCAGGTGCCGCGACACGCGCAGCTGGAACAGCAGCTTGGTGATCAGCAAACGTTCCTCGACCGGCTTGACCACCAGATCGTTGGCCCCCGCTTGAATCAGCTTGGCCTGGTTTTCGGGGTTGTCGTCGCCGGTCATCACCAGTACCGGCAGCTGGCCCTTGCCATAGCCGTATGCGGTGCGGATCTCGCGCAGCAGGTCACCACCGGTCAAATCGCCCTTCAGGGTCACGTCGGTGAGCACTACGTCGGCACCGACACAGCCCTGCACGCGCGCGGTCTCGAGTCGCGCCAGGGCATCTTCCACGCTGATGTCGTGCAGTACCGTGAGGCCATGTTTCTCCATCATGCGGCGGGTGGCCAGGGCGACCACCCTGCTGTCCTCGATGTACAACACCTCGCCCTGGGCCTGGTCATCCGGGTGCACATAGCCGCGGATGAA
>NZ_JAQIBU010000231.1 GCF_027858935.1 Oleiagrimonas sp.
CGCCCAGTCGAGGCGGCTACAGCTGCGGCGCGGTGCCCGACATCCGCAGTCAGCTGTCACGACTGCGCCTGACGGCGAACTACGCCATTGATCGCAAGAGCACGCTGGTGTTCGGCTACCTCTATGAAAAGCTCAATACCAACGACTACTTCTACAACTACTACCAGCTCGGCTACACCGGCAGCACCACCATGCCAACCAACCAGAAGAGTCCGAACTACACCCAAAACCTGCTGTACGTGGCCTTCCGCTACAACTTCCTCTGACCGAACCGGACCGTGAACACGGCCTCTTCAGATCGCACCTGACGCCAGCCCAGGCAAGGCAACAACGACCATCGCGCTTGCCTGGCACGCACCAACCTCTCCGGAAGTTTCCTTCCGGAACATCCACGGCCATCAAACCTTCCGGACCCGTGCAAATGAACACTGAAATTCATCCCGGCAATCGACGCATCGCGGCGCGTTCGTATGCACTCATCATCGGCGTGCTGACTGCACTTGCCCCGTGGTACATCAGCGGACCGCTGGCAACCCTCAACCCCGGGATCTTCTGGACCTACATGATCACCGGGCTGCTGATGATCGGCGTGGCCATCTTCGCCTTCGTCTGGCGACGCTCCTACTGGCCGGCATGGGCATTCTTCCTGCTGACCGTGTGGATCATCCTTGCTCCCGACACCCTGAGTACCAGCACGAAGGACGTCTCGATCATCCATTTCATACTGGGTGCAGCAGGCATCGTGGTGTCCATTTTCTGGATCCGGCGCATGTTCGGCCGTATGCCGCATGACCGCCCGAAGGTCCAGGGCAGGCGATTCAAGGACTGCTCGAGCAGCGAGCGCACCCTCTTCGGCCTGGTGATGATCGTGATGGGGCTCGGCTACTGCATGGCCCTGGGCTACCTCTACCTCACCCACGCCGGACTCAACGGAAAACCCGGGATGTCGGTGCAGGACATCGCCATCCCCTACTACGGAAATCGCAGTGGTACGCGCCTGGAACTGATGCTGCGCGGCCAGATGCGGGACAAGATCAGCCCCGAGGAACTCGACCAAGTGGTGGCCTGGCTCAAGTCCGGATCGACCGAAGACGTGTACGACGAAACCATCTACCCGATCATCATGAAGGATTGCGCCGGCTGTCACAGCGCAAAAGCAGGCAAGAACCTTCCGGACTACACCTCCTACGAGGGCATCATCGGTGTGTCCAGGGTCGATCACGGCATGTCGATCGAGACGCTGGTGAAACTCTCGCATATCCACTTGTTCGGTATCGGCCTGGTGACATTCGTTCTCGGCTTCGTTTTCACCTTCACCACTTTGCCGACATGGTTGAAGAACCTGATCATCGTGGCGCCGTTCTTCGCCATGGTCATCGACATCACCACCTGGTACCTGACCAAGTGGGACCCAGTGTTTGCCTACACGGTGATTGTCTCCGGACTGATTCTTGGATCGGCCTGGGGCCTGCAGATCATGTTGTCGCTATACCAGCTCATTTTCCTGCCCGGGCGTCATGCCGGACAGCCCCCCTCGTCCACCCCCATGGGAACGACGGGCTCGAATACCTGACAAGCACGCCAACCCGTGCAGGAGGTCGATCATGTCCACACGAACCCTGCTCCTTGCGCTCGTCACAGCCAGCATCGCGCTCGCCGGATGCGGTGAGCGACAGGTCAGCTACAGCCGTGACGTCGCGCCGATCCTGAAGGCCAACTGCGCGGTCTGCCATACACCGGGCAGCCCCGGCTACATCAAGAGCGGTTTCAGCGTCGCCAGTTACCAGGACATCATGCGGGGAACCCGAAATGGGCATGTCATCGCCCCCGGGAGCGCGGTGGGCAGCACCATGGTGCGGCTGATCCGCCACCAGGCGGATCCCACCATCAACATGCCCAAGAACTTCACCATGATCGCGACCGAGCACGGATCCATCGTTCTGCCTGGAGTCAATGCAAGACAGTTGCCCGAGCATGACGTGGACATCATCGCAAAGTGGGTCGACCAGGGCGCGAAGGACAACTGAGCGCGTCACCCACCGGCGCGCGACCCTCCCCTCAGGTCGCGCGCCGCCTTCCCGGGCAGGTCCTCATGCCCGAATATCCTGTCCTTTCACCGCGCTGGAGTCGCATAATACGATTCCAGATCACCTGAAATGGTCAGGAAGTGCATGCATCCATCCCACATCCTGGCCGCCCCACTGCCAGATCAACCGGGACCTGCCATGCCTAAGTACCGCAAAACGCCGCAAGCCGTCGAAGGGCTCACCCCCGAACAGTACCGCGTGACCCAGGAAGCCGGGACGGAACCCCCCTTCCGCAACGCTTTCCATGACCACAAGGCGCCCGGTCTGTATGTCGACATTGTCACCGGCGAACCCCTGTTCACCTCCATGGACAAGTACGACAGCGGTTGCGGTTGGCCCAGCTTCACCCGGCCGCTGGAATCCGAAAACGTGGTCGAGAACCGCGACAGCAGCCTCGGCATGATCCGCACCGAGGTGCGCTCCCGGCACGGCGACAGCCACCTCGGGCATGTCTTTCCGGACGGACCAGCAGACCAGGGCGGCCTGCGCTACTGCATCAACTCGGCATCGTTGCGCTTCATCCCGGTGGACGCGCTTGAAAGCGAAGGCTACGGCGAGTACCGCACGCTGTTCGCATCCAGCGCCGCGGAGGACAAGACATGACTACCCAACGCGCGATCCTGGCCGGCGGCTGCTTCTGGGGCATGCAGGACCTGGTCCGCAAGCAGCCAGGCGTGGTGTCCACGCGCGTGGGCTATTCGGGCGGCGATGTGCCCAACGCCACCTACCGCAATCACGGCACCCATGCCGAAGCCATCGAGATCATGTTCGATCCGCAGGTCACCAGCTACAGGCGGCTGCTGGAATTGTTCTTCCAGATCCACGATCCGACCACACGCAACCGCCAGGGCAACGATGTGGGACTGAGCTACCGCTCGGCCATCTTCTTCCTGGATCCGGAACAAAAACGCGTTGCCGAGGACACCATCGCCGACGTCGAGGCCTCCGGGCTGTGGCCGGGTAAGGTCGTGACCGAAATCGCCCCCGCTGGTGATTTCTGGGAAGCCGAGCCCGAGCACCAGGATTACCTGGAACACTACCCCAACGGCTATACCTGCCATTTCATCCGTCCGGACTGGGTGCTTCCGCGACGCAAGACCTGACATGCCTGGGTCGCGCCAAACACCGCGTAGCGGCGCGGCAACCCGGTCGATCCTCCCGTGCAAGCGGGTCTCCTCAATCTGCGTTAAGGCTCGATTTGCTAGGTTGAGCGCCTGTACCACCCGGATGCCGGATCGTTTCACAGGCTGCTGCGTCTGCAATAGGCCCGCGACCACACCGCGCCCTGCGCGCATGCGCTTGTTTCGCGTTGCAGCCCGCTTCCCCCCGGACGAGACCTTGACAGTGCACGCCACACGCGACGGAGAGCGAATATGGATGATGAGAAAGACCTGCCACACGCGCCGGGCCCGAGTGGAGGCTGGGGATCACTGGAGGGTATCGCCCGCATTTACGGAAAAACCTGGGCTTCCCTCAGCAGCATCGACACGCTCAAGCGCATGAACAAGCCCAGGGGCGTGATGTGTGTTTCATGCGCCTGGCCCAAACCGAAAAACTATTCCGCCTTCGAGTTCTGCGAGAACGGGGCCAAGGCCACATTGTGGGAACTGACCCGCGACCGCTGCGGTCCCGAGTTCTTCGAGCAGCACACCGTCGAGGAACTGCGCGACTGGAGTGACCATGAGCTCGAGCGCAGCGGACGACTGACCCACCCGATGCGCTACAACGCGCAGACCGACCACTACGAACCCGTGGCATGGGATGACGCCTTCGCCCTGATCGGCGAAACCCTCGGCCGGCTCGACCCCGAGAGCGTGGTCTTCTATGCCTCCGGACACGCCGGCCTGGAAGCATCCTATCTGTACGCACTTGCGGCGCGCGTATACGGCAACAACAACCTTCCGCAAAGTTCCAACATGTGTCACGAAACCACCTCGGTCGGCCTGACCCGGGTGATCGGTTCCCCGGTAGGCACCGTGGTCTGGGATGACCTGGAAAAGGCGGACGCCTTCTTCTTTTTCGGGCAGAACCCCGGCACCAACAGCCCTCGCTTCCTGCATCCGCTCAAGCAGGCCAAGGAGCGCGGCGCACGCATCGTCACCTTCAACCCGCTCATCGAGCAGGGTCTGGTGTCCTATGTCGATCCGCAGAACCTGTCGGCCATGGTGACCGGCAAGGAAACCAGGATCTCGGACCAGTACCACCAGTTGCGTTCGGGCAGCGACGTGGCCGTGCTCGCCGGCCTGTGCAAATGCGTCGTCGAGGCGGATGACAAGGCATGCGAGGGAGGCCAGGCGGAGGTTATCGACCACGCCTTCATTGAACAGCACACCACCGGTTTCGACGACTTCATCACGTTCTGTCGGCAGCTGGACTGGAACGACGTCGAACGCGAAAGCGGCCTGACCGAGGCCGACATCCGCGAGGCCGCGCAGGTCTACATCGAGGCCGAACGGGTCATCGGTGTATACGGCATGGGCCTGACGCAGCATTCGCATGGCGCATTGAACATTGCCATGCTGGTCAACCTGCTGCTGCTGCGCGGCAACATCGGTCGTCCCGGAGCCGGTTGCTGCCCGGTCCGCGGCCACAGCAATGTGCAGGGCCAACGCACCGTGGGCATCGCCGAGAAGGCCAAGCTGGTGCCGCTGCACAAGCTCGAGGCGATGTTCGACTTCAATGCCCCCACCAAGGACGGCATGCACATCGTCGATGCGGTCCAGGGACTGATCGCCGGCAAGGTCAAGGGCTTCATCTCACTCGGCGGCAACCTGCTGCGCGCGGTGCCGGACCAGCAGCGGATGGAGCGAGGATGGTCGGCTCAGGAGATCACGGTGATGATCTCGACCAAGCTCAACCGCAGCCACCTGTTCCCGGGCAGGCAGGCGCTGATCCTGCCCTGCCTCGGACGCTACGAGATCGACCAGCAGGAAAGCGGCAACCAGGTCGTGACCACCGAGGACAGCTTCTCGATGATCAACGCATCCATGGGGCATCGCGAGCCGGCCTCGGACATGCTGCGCAGCGAGCTGGCCATCGTCGCCGGCATCGCCAAGGCCATCCTGCCGCCCTCGGACAAGCGCCCCTGGGACGCATGGACGGCCGACTATGGTCGCGTGCGCGACCTGATCGAGGCGACCTATCCGGAAGACTTCCACGACTTCAACCAGCGCATGTTCGAGGCCGGCGGTTTTCACCGTCGCAATACCGCCCGCGACCGGATCTGGAACACGCCGGACGGCAAGGCGGTCATCACCACCCCCGAACGTCTCAATGCACTGGGGTTCGACGACCGACCGGGCCGCTACCGGCTGGTGACCCTGCGCTCGAATGACCAGTTCAACACCACCATTTACGGCTACTCCGACCGTTTCCGTGGCATCGAGGGCACGCGCGACGTGGTCATGATGCATCCCGGGGACATCGCCGATGCCGGACTCGAGGACGGCCAGACGGTGCGCATGGTGACGGACCTGGACGACGGCCAGGACCGGCGGCTCGAGGGCCTGAAACTGGTCGCCTACAAGGTGCCGCGCGGCACGGTGGCGTCCTACTTCCCCGAGTGCAATGTCCTGGTTCCGATTGGCCTGCACGACAGGATCTCCAAGAC
>NZ_JAQIBU010000261.1 GCF_027858935.1 Oleiagrimonas sp.
GGCCTCACGCAGGAAGCCGATGATCTGTTGTTCGGAAAAACGTTTCTTCACGTCCAATCTCCTTTGCTTGGGGAATTGGACTCCAAACAGCCGTGCTACTCAAAACTGGGGGGACGTCGGCCGCACCGCGAAAGGTGACGGACTTGAGCGGTTTTGCCTCCGACGTGCGATGGTCGCGCGGTGGCCAGCGCATCGCGTTCATGTATGTGCCGGGCGCGACGCGGATGCCGTTCGCGACGGCGTCAGGCAACCCCCGGGTAGGCGTCATCGGCCAGCAGGCCGAGCAGGTCGAGCGGGTCGCTGAAGTTCCGACTTCCGGCGGTAGCCCGAACATCCTCACCCCCGCGAGCTTGTATGTGTACGAGTTCGACTTTTCGCCCGATGGCAACAGGATCGCATATACCGCGGCACCGCCTCCGGGCGACGACCACTGGTGGTCGGCCAAGTTGTACACGCAGAAGGACCAGGTCGACGCCAAACCAGAAGTGGTGGTGGACCCGGCCACCGTTACTGGCTCGCTGCGCGGCATGCAGATGCAGCAGCCGACGTGGTCGCCGGATGGCAAATACATTTATTCCGTCGGTGGCTTGATGAGCGACCGCGGCGCGGATGCCGGCGAGCTCTATCGCGTTGCTCCGCAAGCTGGGCAAGTGGTGGACATGACACCGGGCATTCCGGTCACGCTGCACCAGTTCACTTTCCTGACGCCCGACACGTTGCTGTTCACCCAGGAAAAGCTGGGCCATGTGCAGATCGCCGAATACACGATTTCCGGTTCGGTGGCGCAGCCGTCCCGCGTGTTGTATACGCTGCCCGGCGCTGTGCGCGGTGTATCGATCTCGTCGAGCGCCCCAAACCGCATCGCCTATGCGGCCAGTTCGTTCGAGAGCGCACCGGAGGTGTACTTGGGCGCGCTGGGTGATCAGCCACCGCCTGCGGTGACTGCCGTCAACGCAGCGCTGAAACCGAGCTGGGGCAAGGCCCGGTCGGTGCAATGGCATGACGGCAAGCTGGTGATCCAGGGCTGGCTGCTGTATCCCGCACACTTTGACCCGCACAAGACCTATCCCTTGATCGTGTCGGTGCACGGTGGTCCGACGTTCGCGAACCTGCCTTACTGGGGCACCAGCGCCACGGCCTATTCGTCCTTTGGCTATTTCGTGCTACTGCCCAATCCGCGTGGCAGCACGGGCGAAGGTGAAGCCTTCGTGCGGCAGAACATCGGCGCAGGCAAGATGGGTTACGGCGATCTCGACGACATCCTCGCCGGGATCGACGCCGTCGAGAAGATCGCGCCGGTCGACAACAATCGCCTCGGCATGACCGGCTGGAGCTATGGCGGCTTCATGAGCATGTTTGCGCCGACCCAGACAAATCGCTTCAAGGCCGTGGTTGCCGGCGCCGGCATCTCCGACTGGAAGAGCTATTACGGCGAAAACCAGATCGACGGCTGGATGATCCCGTTCTTCGGGGCGTCCGTGTATCAGAATCCTTCGGCGTACGAGAAGAGCTCCGCGATCAACTTCATCACCCATGACCACACTCCGGCACTGATCGTCGTGGGCGAACGCGACGAGGAATGCCCGGCACCACAATCGTTCGAATACTGGCACGCGCTGCAGACCCTGGGCGTACCAAGCAAGCTGGTCGTCTACGCCAACCAGGGCCACGGCATTGCCAATCACGACGACCAGGTCGACATCCTGCGCCGCTCGTTGGACTGGTTCGGGAAGTATCTCGCGGCCGCGACCACGAAATGATCCGGCTTTCGCCTGCTTGCACTGGCTGGATCGTAGAACTGATGTTCTGCGATCCAGCCACCAAGCCTCATTCAGTTGTTCGAGCGCTATGAACGGTGAGTGCGGCCCCGCAGCGGCAGACGATCCGCGCAATATGCTGTCGTCGCAAAAAAATGTTGTGTGAACACCCCGAGCGGAGCCGGATTGTCCGCGATGTCATCCCAGGAATGTGGTAACGCTCCTCAAAGTGCTGTCGGTGCGGTAAAGCAGCAGCAGTAGTCGATCAACTTATTTGGCCGATGACTGCCCTTGCAGGCTCGATGAGGGCCGAACAAGCTGCGAAGGGCAGAGGTCGACCCTTTGCTGCCGGATGCGAACGGCTATATTGGGGAAGGCGATTTCCCGGAAGTGACAGCAAGATAGTGGCTGCGCGGGCAACCCTGATGCGGTAGCCGCGGTTCTTGTCGTCTGCCCGCACACCTTGGCATAGTGACCTGTGGTCGAGCCCGGTCAACGGCGCCACCCGAATCGCACTTGCCTTTAGCTAACTCTTCACCTTGCCGGGTGGGCAGAGGACTTTCGCCTTCAGGCTGGTGCGCCGTGACCGGCGTACCAAAAAAAGCCCGACGTTTGTCGGGCTTTTTCACAATTCCTTCGGCGTGACGTTTCGCGTCTCACCACAGAAGATGACGACTACTGCTTTTCATGGGTCATGGTCGTGGTGCGGCCATTCTTTATATTGTGGACGACCATCTTCATGGTCTTGCCATCTGCCGCGATTGTCATGGTACTGGTGCGGGTTACCTTGCCGTCCTCGGCGTAGGTTTCGCGCAGGGTGTCTTTGCCAAGGCGCTTGACCGACACCGTGCCATCGGCTTTGCCGTTCACCATGCTCGGCACCGGCTTGCCGCCAATCGTCGCGGTGTACGAATCACCTGCAGCGTCGCTGGAAGTCACGCTGTTGCCATCGACCTTGAAAGAGGGGTCGTATGTAGTGCCGGTCGCACTCTCCACGTGATCGAGCCGCCATGAGCCGGCCAGCGCATTGGATCCAGGCGCGCCTTTGGCCACGCGCTTCATCACGGCTTTTCCGGTCGCGTGATCGGCGCCATTGCTATAGGTGAAGTCGTTGGTTGCGGTCTTGCCGTCCGCTGCCACCGTGATCGTCGAGGTGGAAATGACCTTGTTGTCCTTCTTGTAGGTTTCCTGCACGGTGTGGTCGTCGACGACCTTGATCGCGACGGTGTCGACGTGTTTGTCACCCTTGACCGGATGATCCTCGCCATCGGCTTTGACCGTGACCGGCGGATGGCAATTGCAGTGGTACATGCCATCCTTCAACGAGATGATCATTGCCTCGCCTCCGGTTGAATGGACAGTGCCGGGGTCCAGCTTCCAGGTGCCGTTGAACGCGCTTTGCGCGAACGCGAGCCCAGGCAGGCATAACGCGAGCATAAAGCCCGCTACAAGTAGCTTCTTCATGGTTTATCCCCAATCGCAAGAGTCCGGATCTGAGGCGGCGTTGGACTCCCGGTTCCGCCGCAGGGAGAATGATAGGCGCGTTAATGTTGAGCGTTTGTTAAGGCGACTTTGTTTCGTAAGATGTTGCACCATGACGACATTTCACCGGCCGTTGTCCGGTGGTCATCGATTGACCGGTTGGCGGTGGTTGCCCGACGGTCGCTGTCGACCCGTTTTAGCCCCTCGCGAACAGCCGGTTTGCGGCAGACATCTTAGGTGGCTGACCGTCTCTTCTTGGCCGAACAGCGACCGCTTCCTCGGTCTGCTAATCATCCCAGGCATTGCAGATCAACTAACGCACTGTATTGGGAACTTCGAGCGCAGATTTTCAGTACCATTGGTCTCCATAACGTGGCGGCGGGCCTGAACGTCCGCAACGTCCGCTTGGGAAAAAAGGGTCGTTTGCTTGTCGCGCTACAAATGGATTTTGAAATCGGCAGCTCTAGCTGCGTGCTCGCCCACGGCCCTTCGGCCTGATTTGATCGGGAATGGTATGGCTATTCGTCTAAAAGCCTGTCTTGTTTTTCTGGTTGGCGTGGTGCTTCTTACAGTCGGCGCAGCCTGGTATGCGATGCACGATCCTGACCGCTACATTCCGAGCATCGCGGCGTACCTGCAGAGAGATACCGGCCTGCAAGTTCGCATACAGCACCTCCAAATCCAGCTATTCCCGACCCTGCAGGTGCAGATCCAAGGCCTCGAAATAAAAAATCCACAGCCATTTCCATCCGGCAATTTTCTGAGCGTACCCAGGCTCGATGCCACGATTGAAAAGCTTCCGCTTCTGCATGGTCAGATCGCGATCCGGTCTTTGTTCTTGCACAAGCCAACCATCGACTTCATTTCCGACCCGGACGGTCTATGGAATTTCCAGAACCCGTCTGGCTCGAAGAAAGCGCCAGCGCATTTTTCGATATTGTTGATCCCTAATATGCAAATTGAAAATGGGATCCTGCTTGGTTCCAACCTGATCGATCCAAATGACAAGCCCGGGCCCGTGGTGCTCGAGATCGGCAATTTTTCCGCGCTGCTCAACGCGACCTCGCCCAAACCTTCCGATGGCTCCGACAACTCAACTGGCCTTGCAGGTCATCTTGCGGCGGATACTGTACGTTTTGGTTCCATTAACATGAAGGATCTTCAGTCACAATTGCGTATCACTTCACGGCAACTGGTCTTCAGCAACGTTCAGATAAAAACATATCATGGACGAGCCAGCGGCGACTTTTTGTTGAACTTTGGCGGCAAGAATACGGTGTTCAAAACGGATCTGCAGGCGGATGGCATCGGCATTTCGTACTTGCTGGCGGAGTTTCAAAATGGCACCTCCGCGATCACCGGAGCCATGCAGACAAAGCTGAGCCTGGCGGGCGAGATCAAGCATACTTCAAGTCCTTTCGCGGGCATTCATGGCACTGCGCAGATAACGATACGAAAGGGGGAACTGCCGAAGCTAAACCAAAACCAGAGCATGCTCGCCTTGGAGCGCTTCCGCCCAGCCAGCGCCGTCGCACTGCCAGCCTCGGCATTCACCATGTTTACCGCCGACATGGAACTGCGGAACAATCACATCTACAGCAAACGCATTGATGTGAACTTCTATGGCACGGACGTGGTGGGGTCTGGCAACACATCGTTGCTAGATGGTGCCCTGGACTACCGGGGCGCCGCAAACGTTGTGAAAAAACAGGGCCTCCTTACCAGCCTGTTCGCCCGGATGTTCAAGGAGGCACATCAGAAAGATGGGCGGCTGACGTTTCCTCTGCGGCTCACCGGCACGCTGACTACCCCATCTCTGTCTGTTGCCGAATGATTCAGACGTTATTCGCAGATGCGCCGTTTTGACGATCTGGAGAAGATGTTGGAGCAACATCGCTCCCGCGGCAAACTGGAAATGTGCGCTTTTGGCCCAGTTTGGGCGGAACTC
>NZ_JAQIBU010000311.1 GCF_027858935.1 Oleiagrimonas sp.
CCAGTCCAGCCAGATCGCCAGATCGCCCCGGCCACTGTCGACGCCACGACCGGCCACATCCACACCGGCCAGCAACTGACCCAGGTCCACATTGTTTCCGCCCATGTACAGCCGACCGGTGTCGCCATCGATCGTGAAGCTTCCGGCTACGTGCAGGTCATGCTCCAGGTGCGGCCTGCGCAGGGTTCCGGCCAGACGCAACGTCTGGCCGTCGTTGCTTACACGCAGGCTGTCGGAAACCAGGCTCCAGGTGCGATTGTCGACCGCATCGCTGATGTTCATGCGCAGGTTGTCGAGCCACACACTCCCCGGCAATTCGCTCAGGTCCAGCTTCTGGCTCTTGCCGGCCCCGGCGCCGAAACCGGCCACGCTCCAGTTGCCATGCGCGTCACGCACCAGATTCACGTGCAGGTCATGCAGACGAAGCTTGACCAGGGGTTTGCCAGGCCTGAGCAGGGCACCGAGGTCGAGCTTTACGTCGGCGGTCGGCAGCTTCAACGGCGAACCGCCAGGCTTTCCGATACGCACGTCCTGCAGGACCAGCAATGGTCCCGAGGGTTGCCAGAATCCTTTCATCGAAGCAAAACGCACAGGCTGGTGCAGGTGCGTGGCCAGCATCTGGGCCACACGGTCGGGATAATGCGCGGCCAGCGGCAGCAGCACCTGTACCAGCCCGATCAGGACCGCCAGAGCGATCAGCGCCGTGCACACAAGTCCACCACAGAAGAAACGCAGCCGACGCCAGGGATGTCGTCTTGCCTTGTTCAATATCCGGATACCCGTTTCACCGCGGAAAGTCCGTCGGTTACGGGACGATCAGAGCAGTACCACATCGAACTGTTCCTGAAGATAGTGGTCCTCGGACTGGAAATTGATGGTCTTTCCAATAAACTCCTCCAGCTCGGCCACGCCCGCCGACTCTTCCTCGAGGATGCGGTCCACCACATCGGTGCTGGCCAACACCATCAGTTTCTCGGCGTCGAACTGGCGCACCGCGCGGGTGATCTCGCGGAAGATCTCGTAGGTCACCGTCTCGGCGGTCTTCATGGTGCCACGGCCATCGCAGGCCGGACATGGTTCGCACAGCTGGTATTCCAGACTCTTGGTGGTGCGCTTGCGGGTCATTTCGACCAGTCCCAGCGGTGACATCGGATATACCGTGGTCTTGGCATGGTCGCGCTCAAGCGCCTTCTCCAGGGTTCGCAATACCTGGCGCTTGTGCTCGTCGTCGGTCATGTCGATGAAATCAATGATGATGATGCCGCCCAGGTTGCGCAGTCGGAGTTGTCGCGCGGCCGCCTGCGCGGCCTCCAGATTGGTCCGGTAGACGGTTTCCTCCAGATTGCGCGAGCCCAGGTAGGCCCCGGTGTTCACATCAATGGTGGTCATCGCCTCGGTCTGGTCGAAGACCAGGTGGCCGCCGGACTTCAGCGGTACCTCGCGGCGCAGTGCGCGCTTGATCTCGTCCTCAGCCCCGTACAGGTCGAAGATTGGCCGCTCACCGCTGTAGTGCTCGATACGCTCTTCCAGCTCGGGCATGAACTTATGCACGAAACGGCACACCTTGTCGAACGTCTCGCGCGAGTCCACGCGTACCTTCTCGATGCCATCGTGCAACAGGTCGCGAAGTGCTCGCAGCGGCAGCGAGAGCTCTTCGTAGACACGCTCACCAACAGCGGTGCTGGCGATATTCTCCTGAACCACGCGCCAGACCTTGCCAAGGTAGGTGACATCAAAGGCCAGCGCCTTTCCCGACTGTCCCTCGGCATTGGTTCGCACAATGTAGCCAAGCGGGTCCTCGCCGATCAGGCTGCCGAGAAGGTCCTTCAGTCGCTGGCGCTCGTCCTCATCATCAATGCGCGTGGACACGCCAAGGGTCTTGGCGTAAGGCAGCAGCACCAGATAGCGCGAGGGAATGGACAAATGCGCGGACAACCGGGCGCCCTTGCTGCTGATCGGGTCGCGGATGACCTGCACCACGATCTCCTGCCCCTCGTGAACCAGACCGGAAATCGAAGGGGTACCACTACCACCCTGTCCGACCGGCGTGACATTGCCGCCCTCAACGTTGCTTGCCGGAAGGGTGGGACGAACGATGTCGGAGGCATGCAGGAACGCGGCACGCTCCAGCCCGATGTCGACAAAGGCCGCCTGCATGCCCGGCATCACCCGCTGCACGCGGCCCTTGTAGACATTGCCGACGTACCCGAGGCGCGAGGCGCGCTCAAGGTAGACCTCCTGCAAAATGCCGTTTTCAACCACCGCCACCCGGGTCTCCCGTGGCGTGACGTTGATCAGGATCTCTTCACTCACCAATGAACTCCTGAAGCCATGCATCCTTATAGCCGGTGCGCACGGCCAGTGTCGACGCGCACACGATCCGGTGGCAGGGTACGCTCCCGCCAATCGGCAGCATTCGTGCTCCAAGCATAGCGTGTCCCCGGGGTCGGCCCCGGGATTCGGAGCACGGTTCCCGCGCCTTCGTGATACTCAATGCCCCCTGGACAGCCCGGCCGCTCGCAGCAAACCCGCGGTTTCGAACAGCGGCAAACCCATCACCGCCGAATAACTGCCCTCCAGGTGCTCGATGAAGGCCGCGGCCCGCCCCTGGATCGCGTAGCCACCGGCCTTGCCGTAGCACTCGCCGGTGGCGATGTAGGCCGCGATGTCGGCATCGTCCAGTTCCGCGATGCGCACCCGGGAGATGCAGGTTGCTTCGCGGGCATGCGCCTGGTCCAGCAGCCAGACGCTGGAAATCACATGATGCTCGCGGCCACACAACTGCCGCAGCATTTCGGCCGCCTGTACGGCATCCCCGGGTTTGCCGAACACCCTGTCGCCCAACACCACTTCGGTATCCGATCCAAGCACGTGGGCTTGCGGGTCCTGCTTCACTTCGGCCAGACCGGCAAGCGCCTTGTCGCGCGCCACGCGGCGCACGTAGGCCTCGGGCGACTCCCCGGCCCCGCGAAGTTCGGGTATATCCACTTGCAGCACGCTGAAACGCACGCCGATCTGATCCAGCAACTGGCGCCGGCGCGGTGACTTGGAAGCAAGATAAAGCATGTGGCCAGCATACCGGCGGCGCCGGGGTCCACCAAACGACCACGAGCGGATTTGGATAGACTTCATGCGCCAGACCGTCGTTCAAGGAAGAATCATGAAGCTGCCCGTAAAGACCCTTCTTGCCCTCAGCAGCCTGCAGTTGTTTTTCGCGGGACTGCGCAACGTCGTGCATCTGCTGGATGGCCAAGTGACGGGGCATATGCATGCCGCGGCCCAGACCGCCTCCGCTCCGGGGGCCTTCGTCGCAGGCTACTTGACCGGCACGCTGATCGCGACGGGCGCGCAACTGCTCTGCGCGGCGGGACTGCTTGTCCTGCTCCTGCGCCGCCTGCGTGTCCGCGGGGAGAATGGCGGCAACCCGGCTCAGGCGCGGTGATAGGGGTGTCCGGCAACGATCATCGCCGCCCGGTAGAGCTGTTCGACCAACACCAGCCGCACCAGCATATGTGGCAGCGTGAGTGCACCCAGCGACCAGCGTCGGTCCGCGCGCTCCAGTACCGCCGGTGCATGACCGTCGGGGCCACCGATCAGGAACGCGAGATCGCGGCCGAGCATGCGCCAGTCGGCCAGGTGCTGCGCCAGGTCCTCGCTGGACCAGGCCTTGCCGCGTCCGTCCAGGGCCACCACGTGGGCATCCCTGGGTAGCGCCGCCAGCACGGCATCGCCTTCGTCGCTGATCGCCCGCTGCAGGTCGCGCCCCTTGCCGCGGGCGCCGGGACGGATCTCGACCAGCTCCAGCGGCCACTCGCGGGAAAGCCGCTTGTGATACTCGGCAAAGCCCTCGGCCACCCAGCCGGGCATGCGTTCACCTACCGAGATGATACGGGTATGCATGGACCACCGGGTAAAAACACTAGAAGTTTAACGCGGTTTACACCAGCGCCCAGGGACCGCCGCCTTGGGGTCATTGTTCCCGCCGACAGCATGTGGGCGCCACGCGCGACACCGCTACGACTTTCATTTCCCGGCGGCGTTTCCGGCGTCGGAGTCGGCGTCGATCGCCTCGGCGTCACCCACGTCCCATAGCCGTTCCAGGCCATAGAACTCGCGGATGCGCGGCAGCATGACATGGACGATGATGTCGCCCAGGTCGACCAGTACCCACTCGGCCTCGTCCTGCCCTTCCACGCCAAGCGGAAGCACGCCCGCCTGCTTGGCGAACTTGACCACTTCATCGGCAATGGACTTGACGTGTCGGGTGGACGTGCCTGACGCAATGATCAGCTGGTCGGCGATCGAGGTCTTCCCGCGCACGTCGATCTCGACGATTTCACGGGCCTTGAGCTCGTCCAGCGCATGGCGCACCTGGCGCAGGAGGTCGTGCTCGGCGGGAGTTTGTGAAAATCTGGTTTGAGCGGAATTCGGGCTTGCGGACAAGTGGCATGCACCTCGTGTTAACGCGTCGGATGGCGCGCTTGCACGCAGTATAACCGCAGCGCGCCGCGTTGCCAGAACCTCAATCCCGGTAAACGGCCAGAAGGTCAGGAGACTCGATCAAGGGTTCGGGCAGCAGATAGCGCACGCAACGACCCGTGGCCAGGAGCTCGCGCACCTGACTGGCCGAGATATCCAGCGCCGTGACAGGGATGTCGACCACGCCACCGGACGCCTGCTCCCATAGCGCGGCGGCATCCTTCACCTTGCGGCCCGCGATCGCCGTTTGCAGGTCCGGACTGGCTGCACCGTTGTTACCCGGCCGGGTCAGCACACCGATATGCGCCAGTTCGAACATCTCCCGCCAACGATGCCAGCGGTCCAGACCGGCAAAAGCGTCCGCACCGATCAGCAGCACCACTGCCGGTTCAGGCCCCACCTCGTCACGCAAGTCGCGCAGTGTATCGACGCTGTAGGAGGGTCCGTCCCGACCCAGTTCGCGCGTATCCAACTGCAGTCTGTCCTGCCCTTTCAGTGCGGCACGAAGCAAGGCTGCGCGCTGATCGGCACCCGCCCGCGTCGGTGCACGATGGGGCGGTTCGCGGGCCGGGATCATGCGCACCGGCGCCTGCAGAAACTCCGAGGCCTCCAGAGCGACGCGCAGATGACCGATGTGAACCGGATCAAACGTGCCCCCGAACAGGACCAGTCGCTGACGGCTCATGCCAGGGCCGCGGTGCTGCGGGGATCGGCGATCATTGCCATCAGGCGCTGTGCCTCGCGCCAGGGATCGCCCTGCTCGCGTCCCTTGCACATGCGATCAATGCGCGCGGCGTGTTTCAGACATTGCTGCCAGTGCCCGCGCGGTGCGCGACGCAACGCCTGTCGGAACAGTTGCTCGCGGGACTGCCATAGATGCTCGGCCCTGGCCTGGGCAGAAAAATCCGCAGCCATGGACAGACGCAATGCAATCTGCAGCTGGCTGGCCAGCCAGCCCATCATCGGGATCAATTCTTCGCCCTCGGCCTCCAGTCCACGGATCACCCGCAACGCGCGGGCCGTGTCTCCTGCAAAGGCCGCATCGGTCAGGCGAAAAATGTCAAAGCGCGCGCTGTCCGCGACCAGCGACTCCATGGTCGTGGCGTCCAGCCGTCCGCCTTCGTGCAACATCACCAGCTTGTCGACCTCCTGCGCGGCCGCCAGCAGATTGCCTTCCACCCGCTCGGCCAGCAGGGCCACGGCATCGGCATCGGCCTGGATGCCGTGGCGTGCCATGCGTGCACCGATCCATGCGGGCATCTCGTTGGCCCGCGGCGGCCAGAACACGACATGTACGCCGGCCTTGTCGATGGCGCGGCTCCAGGCACCTTCGTGCTTCTTCGACCAGGTCATGCAGGTGACCAGCAGGACGGTATCCGGTGGCGGATCCGCGCAGTAGGCCACCAGGGCCTTGCTGCCCTCGCGCCCTGGCTTGCCGGTGGGCAGACGCAGATCGAGCAGGCGCTGACGGGCAAACAGGGACATTCCGGCGGCGGCCCTCGCCAGGTCGTCCCAGTCGAAACCGGACTCGACGCTGATCACCTCACGTTCGCTGTAGCCCAGCTCGCGGGCACGGGCACGCAGGGCATCCGAAGCCTCAAGCACCAGCATTTCCTCGCCCGTGAGGAGATAGGCCGGCTGCAGGGCATCAGCCTTGAGCTGCTGGGTCCAGCGGTTGGCGTTCAGCGGCATGGTGGGCGCTCAACTCCCCGCTGATGCGCTGGCGCTCGGCGCTGGCGCATTTGTGTCCGATGCGGGCGGGTGTTCGGCGGCGGCACGCAGGCGGAACTGGATCGCCTGCACCATGTCGCGCACCAGGCTGGAGTGGATTTGCTCGGTTTGGGCCGCGGTCCCGATCGGCTGTTGTGCGTCGTAGGTGAATTCGCGTGTCATGTCGATATGCTGGCGCGGCACGATGGAGCGGCCATCATGGGTCGTGACATGGAACGCGACGCGATAATGCACGGCGTATTCACCCACCCGCGCGCGCCCTGTGAAGGTCAGGGCCTGGGTAGTGAACACCGCCGTCGGCACATGGAAGTCCGCCACGCCGGGACCGGATTCGTCGACCAACGTGGCACCGGAGGACTCCAGCGTGCGCGCCAGTTCACGCGGCAAATCGCCGCCGCCGCTGACCACCAGATGAACCTTCTGCATGCTCGGCGGCAACGAGGCGCCACGCCGCAAGTGGAAACCGCATGCGGCGAGTCCGAGCATGACCGTGACGCAGACCGCAAAGCGCATGTTTTTCATGTTTATCCCACCACGATATTGACGATCTTGCCCGGCACCACGATCACCTTGCGCACGATCTTGCCTTCGGTGAACGGTTGCACACCGGGCAGGGACTGCGCCAGCGCAACGATAGTCTCGCGCGTTGCGTCCACGGCCACCTCCATGGTTCCGCGCAGCTTGCCGTTGACCTGTACCGCCATGGTCAGCGCATCGCGCTGCATGGCCTCGGGATCGGCCTTCGGCCAGGGCTGATCCTCCACCAGGGTTTCTGCGTGACCCAACTCCTGCCACAGGCAATGGCTGGCATGCGGGGTGATCGGATTGAGCAGCAGCACCATGGTCTCCAGTGCCTCGTGGCGCACGGCCCTGCCCTGGTCGCTCATGTCGTCGAATTTCGCCACGTGGTTGAGCAGTTCCATCAACGCGGCGATCGCGGTATTGAAACTCTGCCGCCGCCCATAGTCGTCACTGACCTTGGCGATGGTTTCGTGCACGTAACGGCGCAGGGTCTTCTGGTCGCCATCCAGCGCATCCGGATCCACCACGGGATGATCGGCCTGCGAAGCATGCGCAACCACCACCCGCCAGAACCGACGCAGGAAACGCGACATGCCCTCGACACCGGCCTCGTTCCACTCCAGCGCCTGGTCCGGCGGCGCCGCGAACATCGAGAACAGGCGCACGGTGTCGGCGCCGTACTTGTCCACCATGTCCTGCGGGTCCACGCCATTGTTCTTGGACTTGGACATCTTCTCGATACCGCCGATCCGGACCGGCTGGCCGTCCGCCTTCAGCACCGCGCCGGTCACCTGCCCGCGATCGTCCCGCTGCACTTCAACCTCGGCCGGATTGAACCAGTGCGTCGAACCATCGCCCTGGGTCCGGAAGAAGGTCTCGGCAATGACCATGCCCTGGCACAACAGGCGCGTTGCCGGCTCGTCGCCCTTGACCAGTCCCGCGTCGCGCATGAGCTTGTGATAGAAGCGGAAATACAGCAGGTGCAGGATGGCGTGCTCGATACCGCCAATGTACTGGTCCACCGGCAGCCAGTAGTCGCCACGCGCGTCGACCTGTTCGGCGGCATCCGGACTGGCGTAGCGGGCGTAGTACCAGCTCGAGTCCATGAAGGTGTCGAAGGTGTCGGTTTCACGCTCGGCCGGCCCGCCGCATTTCGGGCAGGTGGTCTTGCGCCACTCGGGATCGGCCTTGAGCGGGGATTTCACTCCGGAGAACGCCACGTCCTCGGGCAGCACCACCGGCAACTGGTCCTCGGGCACCGGCACCGCGTCGCAGGTCGGGCAGTAGATGATCGGGATCGGGCAGCCCCAGTAACGCTGGCGGCTCACGCCCCAGTCGCGCAGGCGCCAGTTGACCTTGCGGGCGCCGCGCCCGTCCGCCTCCAGACGCGTGGCGATGGCGTCGAAAGCCGCCTCGAAACCCAGGCCGTCGAAGTCACCGGAGTTGACCAGCATGCCGTGTTCGGTGAACGCGGCGGTCTCCTGGACGCGCTGCTCGAACGACTCGATAGTGCGTACCGCGGCACTGGATTCATATACGTCGGTGTGGGTACCGCGCAGCGCGTTGCGCAACGGGTCGGCGCCCACGCCAGCGCTCATGTCATGGTCCAGTTCCTTCAGCGCGTCGACCACGCCGCCGTCGACCACGACCATGCGGATGGGCAGGCCGTACTGCAGGGCAAACTCGTGGTCGCGCTCGTCATGACCGGGCACGGCCATCACCGCACCGGTGCCGTAGCCCATCAGCACGAAGTTGGCGACCCAGACCGG
>NZ_JAQIBU010000017.1 GCF_027858935.1 Oleiagrimonas sp.
GGCGTCGTAGTCCAGGCGGCTGGGCACGCTGGCCACGTCGCCGGCATCCGGACCGCTGATGGCATGCAGCACCAGCATGGTGTCCTCCACCGAACGCGCCAGGGGGCCGAGTTTGTCCAGGCTCCAGCACAGGGTCATGGCGCCGGTCCGCGGCACCCGGCCATAGGTGGGCCGCAAACCGGTCACGCCACAGCGCATCGCCGGGTCGATGATGCTGCCCTGGGTCTCGCTGCCGATGGCAAATGCGACCAGGCCAGCGCCCGTGGCCGAGCCCGGTCCGGCACTGGAACCCCCGGAGCCCTCCTGCGGCAGCCATGGATTCATGGTCTGGCCGCCGAACCAGATGTCGTTGAGCGCCAGCGCGCCCATGCTCAGTTTGGCCAGCAGCACCGCGCCGGCGTCGTTGAGACGCTTGACCACCGTCGCATCGGTCTTCGGCACGCGGTTGCGAAACGGTTCCGCGCCGTAGGTGGTGCGGATATGGGCGGTGTCCAGCAGGTCCTTGCCACCCCAGGGAATGCCGTGCAGAGGGCCCCTGTAGTTCCCGGCGGCAATCTCGCGGTCGGCCTGGCGGGCCTGTTTCAGCGCGTGCTCCTCGAGCAGCGTGATGACACAGCGCAGTTTCGGATCGAAGCGCTTGATACGGGCAACGTAGATCTTGGTCAAGCGTTCGGAGCTCAACTGGCGGGTGCGGATCCAGTGCCCCAATTGCGTGACCGTGGAAAAGGCGATGTCGTCATCGTTTTTCGGCAGCGGGCGGTCTGTGGCCGTGCCCGGCTGGAAGCGGTCGGTTTTCGGACCGACCGCGTGGCCGGGCAACTCCGGATTCCAGACCGTGGCCGGCGCCAGATCCTCCTCCAGCCCGACGGCATGCGGACCGGTTCGCCGTGCCATCGTGCCGGCCATGGAGGTGCGCCAGCTGGAGGCCGCCATCTCACGGTGGGGGGTGCTCAATTTGACCTGCACCAGCTTCTCGGCTTCAGCGAAAGTGGCGTCGGTCACTTCCGGGCCTGCGCCCGCCGCGGTATTGAAGGCAGGTGCGGCACCGGGTACGGATGTGGCATCGGCGGGCGTCTTGGCCTTGAGCTTCCAGGCAGCAAGGGCACCCAGCAGACCGAGCGGCATGCGGGTAAGAAACTGGCGGCGCGATTTCATGGCGATTCCTTGATACGACGGACTGGCACGCCGGACGCAGCGGCCGCATGATTGCGATCGTGCGCACGCCATGCCTCGTGAACAGGTCATGCCCGGGGTCCCTGGGCGCATGCATACTCCATGGAGGCACTCCCGAGCATATCGCAACCGCTCACGTCGCGCGGACGGAACCGCCACACGGGATCCGGAGATCGTCACGACGGATCGACGTAGCCCGGATAAGCGCAAGCGCATCCGGGATGGGCCGCAACGCGGCCCTGATCGCATCGCATGCAAACCGAGCCCGGGGCCTTCGGCAAGATCATGACCGCATCGAGTGCGATCCGAGATGGTGCAGTCGGCGGGATCTCACCCGGATGCGCTTGCGCTTATCCGGGCTACGAGGAGGGATTTTTGCGGGCCTCAGGCCAGCATGCCACGGACCTTTTCGATCGCCTCGACGAAGCGGTCGATTTCCTCGCGCGTGTTGTAGAACGCCAGCGAGGCACGGGCCGTGGCCGGAACGCCATAAAAATCCATCAGTGGATGGGCACAATGATGACCCGAGCGCACCGCCACTCCCTGCAGGTCAAGCATGGTCGCAAGATCATGCGACTGGGTGCCGTCGATCAGGAACGAGATCACCGCGGCCTTGTGCGCGGCCTGACCGAAGATGCGCAGGCCCGGCACTTGCTGCAGCGCTGCCGTGGCGTATTCGAGCAATGCATGCTCGGTGGCCTCGATGCGCGCCATGCCCAGGCTGGAAAGGTAATCGACGGCAGCGCCGAGGCCGACAAAACCGCAGATATTGGGTGTACCGGCCTCGAACTTGTGCGGCGGGTCGGCATAGGTCGTGCCGGAAAAACTGACCTTGCGGATCATGTCGCCGCCACCGAAGAACGGCGGCATGGATTGCAGATGCTCCTTGCGCGCCCACAGCACACCGGTACCCGTGGGGCCAGCCATCTTGTGTCCGGTGATGACATAAAAATCGCAGCCGATGGCTTTGACGTCCAGCGGCAGATGCGGCGCAGCCTGGGATCCGTCGATCAGTGAAGGGATGCCGTGCTTGCGGCAGGCGCGGGCCAGCGCCCTTACCGGATTGATCGTGCCGAGCACGTTGGAGACATGCGTGAACGCGGCCAGCTTGACGTCCGGGGTCAGCAGATCGATGAACTTGTCCACGATCAGTTCACCGGACTCGGTGATCGGCGCCACCTTGAGCGTCGCGCCCGTGCGCTCGCAGGCAAGCTGCCAGGGCACAATGTTGGCGTGATGTTCCATCTGCGTGACCAGGATGGTGTCGCCGGGCTCAAGGCGCGGCATCGCAAAGCTGTAGGCCACCAGGTTGATGGCATGCGTGGTACCGGAAGTGAACACCAGCTCGTCGCGATGATTGGCGCCCATGAACTCGGCCAGCTTGTCGCGCGCGCCCTCGTAGGCGCTGGTCGCCTCTTCGCCCAGCTGGTGCACTGCACGCGCAACGTTGGCGTTGGATTCGCGCAGGAAACGGTCCATGGCATGAATCACGGCCAGGGGCTTCTGCCCGGTATTGGCGCTGTCCAGGTAGATCAGCGGCTTGCCGTGTACCTGACGTGCAAGCACCGGAAAGTCCGGACGCACGGCCTGCGGATCGAGCGGTTGAATGGAGTTCATCTTTGCGTTCATGACATGCCTCTCATGCAGCCGTTTCATCCCCGGGAAGGCGCGCCTGAATTCTTGCTTCGAGGTCTTCGCGCAGGCTGGACCCGTCCATATCCGTCAAGGCGGCACGACAGAAGGCTGCCGTCAGCAGTGTACGTGCCTGCTTCACGGAAAGACCGCGCGAGCGCAGGTAGAACAGCGCCGTCTCGTCCAGTTGACCGACGGTCGCGCCATGCGAGGCCATCACCTCGTCGGCATAGATCTCCAGTACCGGCTGGGTGTCGATTTCGGCATGCGGCGACAGCAGCAGGTTCTTGTTGCTGAGCGCGGCGTCGGCGCCGTCGGCGCCTTCGGCCACGGTGATCGCGCCATGGAACACGCCCCGCCCCCGCTGGTCGGCAACGCCGCGCCACAGCGCGTCACTGCTCGTGTTTTTCGCCATGTGCCGGATGTCCAGGCGGGTTTCCAGGTGCTGGCGTGCGCACGGCACGAACACGCCTCGGGTATCCAGCCGCGCACCGTTGCCGCGCAACTCGGCCTCCAGCTCATGGCGCACGGTGCCACCACCCAGTTCCAGCGCGTGCAGGCGGGCCTTGGCGCCTGCCTCAAGGCGCAGCCCCTCGCGGCGCATCAGCACCGCGCCCTCGCCAGCCTCCTGCAGCACGGTCCACTCCAGCTCGGCGTTGGCTCGCAACACGATGTCGCCCATCTGGGTACTCAGGTTGCGGTGCGCGGCCGTGCCCACATGGTGCTCGACCAGATGCAACGAGGCCGCTTCGCCCAGTTCGACCAGATTACGCGCGTGCCATGCCAGATCGTTTTCGGTTGGCGTGCCGACATGGACCAGGTGAACAGGGGCATCGATCCGCATGCCTTCGGCCACGCGCAACACCATGCCGTCGCCGGCCAGCGCGGCATTGAGACGGGCGAATGCGTCCGCCGGGCGGTCCCAGCCGCGGGTCAGGAGGAAACGCAGCGGCTCGGCATCATTGACCAGCGCCTGCGACAGCGGCTGCAGTGAAAGGCCATCGGCAAGCTTGTCCAGATGCGAAAGATCCGGCCGGAAAACACCGTGCACAAAGACCAGTCGCGGACCATCGACACCGCGCAGCTGCAGTATTTCCGGGTCCACCTCGCGCGTCAGCGCTCCGCCATCACCGGACTGGAACGCGCGCTGCGCCAGCGCGCGCAATGCCGTGTATTTCCACGCTTCGTTGCGCGGCCCCGGCAGTCCGTCGTGGACAAAGGCATCCAGCTGCGCCCGCCGCGCCTGGTCCAGCCAGGCCTGTCCGGACCCCGGCAGCACGGCCTGGGCCCCGGGCCCATATTCAGCAAAGGCATCGACGAAGGGCGACGTCATCACGCAGCCCCCGCCGGCTCGCCCAGATCCTTGACCCAGGCATACCCGTGCTCTTCCAGCTTGTGCGCCAGGTTCTTGTCGCCGCTCTCGACAATGCGGCCATCCGCCAGCACATGCACGAAATCGGGTTCGATGTAGTCCAGAAGGCGCTGGTAGTGCGTGATCAGAAGAAATGCGCGTGACGGATCACGCTGCGCGTTGACGCCTTCGGCGACCTGCTTGAGCGCGTCGATGTCCAGGCCCGAGTCGGTCTCGTCCAGGATCGCCAGCTTCGGCTCCAGCAGTGCCATCTGGAAGATCTCGTTGCGCTTTTTCTCACCGCCGGAAAAGCCCTCGTTAACCGCACGATTAAGCAGGTCCGGCGACAACTGCATGACCTTGAGCTTCTCGCGCACCCGCTTGAGGAATTCCATCGAGTCCAGCTCGGCTTCGCCGCGCGCCTTGCGCTGTGCGTTGTAGGCTGCGCGCAGGAAGTAGGTGTTGTTCACGCCCGGGATCTCGACCGGATACTGAAAGGCCAGGAACACGCCCGCAGCGGCCCGTGCCTCCGGTTCCATGGCAAGCAGATCCTGTCCCATGAACGTCACCGAGCCCTCGGTGACCTCGAAGCCTTCGCGTCCGGCCAGCACGTTCCCCAGCGTCGACTTGCCGGCCCCGTTGGGGCCCATGATGGCGTGCACCTCGCCGGGGTTGACGGTCAGCGAGAGGCCCTTGAGGATGGCCTTGCCCTCGACGCGGGCGTGCAGGTTTTCGATAGTCAGCATGGTCATGGTTGTCGGAATTCGGTCAGTGGGGTCGGGGATTCGATGGCCGTCGTCACAGCAGCTGCACGCCGAAGCGGCGCATCACCAGGGCAAAGGCAATGAAGATCGCGATGGTGCCCAGGCAAAAAACCAGCATCGACAGGGCGAAACCTAAGCGCTGCAGCAGCCACGGCATGGCCAGGAACATCGGCAGGGTCGGGATCACGTACCAGAACGTGTACCAGGCGTAGCTGCCGATGCGCGCCGTCGGCTGGCGCTCGACGTACATCCACACCAGCGCCAGCACGGAGATCAGCGGCAGCGCGCCGAGCAACGCGCCCAGCTTGCCGCTGCGCTTGGCAATCTCGGAAATCGCCACCACCAGCGCAGCGGAAATGGCATATTTGGTAAACAGGTAGAGCATCGTCAGGCACTCCCGGCCATGCGGCGAAGAACCACATAGGTGAACGGCTGCTCGGTGTCGAACGGCGTGCGGTGCACTTCGCGGCCGGCCTCCACGCATTCGAAATGTGGGGCGAAACGGGCCGCCAGCAGGTCGGCGCCATAGCGCGCCACAGGCAGCCCGCTGCAGCGCTCCGGGCCGTCCTCGGCGAAAGTTGCCAAGACCATGTACCCGCCGTCGCGCATTGAGCGCGCCGCGGAGATCACGTAGCGCTGCTGCGTGTCGTGCTCGACCAGGAAATGGAACACCGCACGGTCGTGCCACAACACATAGTGCGCCGTCGGGAGTTCGACCTCGGTGATTTCGCCGGCCAGCCAGTGGACCGAAGCAGCCTGGTCGCCCAGGCGTAGCCGCGACTGCGCCAACGCGGCGTCGGAAAGGTCGAGCACGGTGACATCGGTGAAACTGCGGTCGAGCAGGTCGTCGACCAGGGTCGAACGGCCGCCGCCGACATCAATCAGCGGCGCGTCGGGCGGCAGTTCCAGGCTGTCGATCCAGCGCAGCGAGGCATCCAGGTGCGGCCGGAACCAGCTGGTCTGCTGCTCGGACTTGTCCCGGTACACCTCCTGCCAGTGTGCCTGGCGGGACATCTCCGGCTGCTTGATCTTGTGCTCGGCCATGCTCTCAATCATCGACCCTTGTAAAGGAAATCATGCTGCTGGTGATCCGGCGCGCATACCGAATTCCTGCCATTCAGCCCACCGCGCCTTCCAGTGAAACTTCCAGCAGCTTCTTGGCCTCGACCGCAAATTCCATCGGCAGCTCGCGGAAGACCTGCTTGCAGAAGCCATCGACAATCATCGAGACCGCGTTCTCCTCGTCCAGTCCGCGCGAACGGCAGTAGAACATCTGGTCGTCGGAGATCTTCGACGTGGTGGCCTCGTGCTCGACGATGGCGCTCGGGTTCTTCACTTCCATGTACGGATAGGTATGCGCGCCACAGCGCTTGCCGATCAGCAGGCTGTCGCACTGGGTATAATTGCGCGCGCCTTCGGCGCCCTTCTCCACCTTGACCAATCCACGGTAGGCGTTGGAACTGCGACCGGCCGAGATGCCCTTGGAGATGATCTTCGAACGGGTGTCCTTGCCGACGTGGACCATCTTGGTACCGGTGTCGGCCTGCTGCATGTTGTTGGTCAGCGCCACGGAGTAGAACTCGCCCACCGAGCGGTCGCCGCGCAGCACGCAACTGGGATACTTCCAGGTGACCGCCGAACCGGTTTCGACCTGGGTCCAGGAGATCTTGCTGTCGTCGCCGCGGCAATCACCGCGCTTGGTGACGAAGTTGTAGATGCCGCCCACGCCGTTTTCGTCGCCCGGATACCAGTTCTGCACCGTGGAGTACTTGATGCTGGCCTTTTCCAGCGTCACCAGCTCGACCACCGCGGCGTGCAGCTGGTTCTCGTCGCGCATCGGCGCGGTGCAGCCTTCCAGATAGGACACGCTGGCGCCATCCTCGGCGATGATCAGGGTGCGCTCGAACTGGCCGGTGTGGCCGGCGTTGATGCGAAAGTAGGTGGAAAGCTCCATCGGGCAACGCACACCCTTCGGAATGAACACGAACGAACCATCGGAGAACACTGCCGAGTTCAACGCGGCGAAGTAATTGTCACCGGTGGGCACCACCGTGCCCAGATATTCGCGCACCAGTTCGGGATGCTCCTTGATGGCCTCGCTCATCGAGCAGAAGATCACCCCGGCCTCGGCCAGTTCCTTGCGGAAAGTGGTGCCCACGGACACCGAGTCGAACACCGCATCGACGGCGACGCCGGCCAGACGCGCCCGTTCGTGCAGCGGCACGCCAAGCTTGTCGTAGGCCTCGATCAGCTTGGGGTCGACATCATCCAGCGACTTGGGTCGGTTCTTGGGCGCGGCGTAGTAGCTGATGGCCTGGAAATCGATCGGCGCGATCTTCAGCTTGGCCCAGTGCGGCATCGGCATGGTCAGCCAGTGACGGTAGGCGTCCAGGCGCCATTCGGTCATCCAGGCCGGCTCTTCCTTCAGGGCCGACAGCGCGCGCACGATATCCTCGTTGAGGCCGGCCGGGAGGCTGTCGGTCTCGATATCGGTGATGAATCCGGCGCCGTAGCGGCGCGAAAGGGCCTCGGCGACTTCGGCGTTGTCGCGCAGGGTGGCGGTGATGTCGGTACGTTCGGCAGTCATGAGGAAACCTTGGCGGACGTCTTGGTGGATGGAACCAGATGCACGGGTTGCGGGACCGGTTCGAGCATCTCGGCCAGGGTCATGCCGCGCAAGGCCCGTGCAACGACTGCATTGATGCGCTGCCAGTTGCCGCGCACACTGCAGTAGGACTCGTGATCGCAGTTGCCTACGCTGACGCTGCATTCGGTCATGCTGAGCGGCCCTTCCATGGCTTCCACGATCTGGGCCAGCGTGATCGTCTCGGCCGCCCGCGCCAGACGGTATCCGCCGTTGGCGCCGCGAAACGATTCGACCAGTCCTGCATGGCCAAGTGTCTTCAGCAACTTGCTGACAGTGGGCAGTTCCAGACGCGCTTCCTCGGCAATCTGCACCGCACTGAGCACGGTCGTGGGTTGCGCGGCCAGGCCGGTCATGACCACGGTGGCGTAATCGGTCAATCGACTGACACGAAGCATGCAAGGCCCGTCGGGTCCAGATAAAGTACCAAAATGGTACGGATTAAGTCCGGCAGGGTCAATGCACCGC
>NZ_JAQIBU010000029.1 GCF_027858935.1 Oleiagrimonas sp.
AGCGCACCCGCCCCTACACGCCGCGTACCAACGGCAAGGCCGAGCGTTTCATCCAGACAGCCTTGCGCGAATGGGCTTATGCACGTAGCTATGAAACCTCGAACCAGCGCGTCGCCCACCTCAATCACTGGCTGCATCAGTACAACTGGCATCGCCTCCATGCCAGCCTCGGCTACCGCCCACCGATCACTCGCATTCCTCTGGCACTGAACAACGTGCTGGGTTTACACATCTAGGCAAGGCACCCCTCGACCCGCTGGCACCGGATACAGTGACGCCGGCACAAGGCCGGCGTGGTGCATCCATCGGAATAGTTTGCGCTGATCAGTGCTTGAGATTGCGCCGCATGCGCTCGAGGGCTTGCAACTGGGCCACGGCCTCGGCCAGCTTGACCTGGGCTTCGGCCACCTCCATCGCATCGGTACGGTCGGCAAGGGCCCTCTCGGCTTCTTCCTTTGCGGTCTTTGCGGCGGCTTCGTCCAGGTCACTGGCTCGCGCGGCCGAGTCTGCCAGCACGGTGACCACCTGGGGCTGTACTTCAAGAATACCGCCGGAGACATAGAACGACTGGCGCTGCCCGTCTTCGAGAAGGACCTCGACATGACCCGGCTTGAGCCGCGTGATCAGCGGCGCATGACGCGGGGCAATGCCGAGCTCGCCCTGCTCGCCAGTGGCAATCACCAAGGTCGCCTCGCCGTGGAAAATCTCGGCTTCGGCACTGACGATGTCGCATCGGATGGTGCTCATGTGTGTTCTCCCGGGAGGATTCAGGCCGCCTTCTTGGCGCCCATCTCCTCGCCCTTCTTGATCGCATCATCGATGCCGCCGACCATGTAGAAGGCCCGCTCGGGCAAGTAGTCCACCTCGCCCTCGACGATCATCTTGAAGCCGCGGATAGTCTCCGACAGCGGCACGTACTTGCCAGGCGCGCCGGTGAACACCTCGGCCACGTGGAATGGCTGGCTGAAGAAGCGCTCGCACTTGCGGGCGCGGGCCACCACCTGCTTGTCTTCCTCGGACAACTCGTCCATGCCCAGGATGGCGATGATGTCCTTGAGCTCCTTGTACCGTTGCAACATGCCCTGCACCTTGCGCGCCACGTCGTAATGCTCGTGACCGACGATGCTCGGATCCAGCTGGCGACTGGTGGAATCGAGCGGATCGACCGCCGGGTAGATACCCAACGAGGCGATGTTGCGCGACAGGGTGACCGTGGAATCAAGATGCGCGAAGGTGGTGGCCGGCGACGGATCGGTCAGATCGTCCGCGGGCACGTACACGGCCTGGATCGAAGTGATCGAGCCGGTCTTGGTGGAGGTGATGCGCTCCTGCAGCACACCCATTTCCTCGGCCAGCGTCGGCTGGTAACCCACGGCGGATGGCATGCGTCCCAGCAGGGCGGACACCTCGGTACCGGCCAGTGTGTAGCGGTAGATGTTGTCGACAAAGAACAGCACGTCCTTGCCCTTGCCGCTTTCGTCTTTCTGGTCGCGGAAGTATTCAGCCATGGTCAGGCCGGTCAGGGCCACGCGCAGGCGGTTGCCCGGCGGCTCGTTCATCTGGCCGTAGACCATGGCCACCTTGGACTCCGACAGGTTGTCCGGCTTGACCACCCCCGACTCGATCATCTCGTGGTAGAAATCGTTGCCCTCACGGGTGCGTTCACCCACGCCGGCAAACACCGAGAGACCCGCGTGCTCGGTGGCGATGTTGTTGATCAGCTCGAGCATGTTCACGGTTTTGCCGACACCGGCACCGCCGAACAGACCCACCTTTCCGCCCTTGGCGAACGGGCACACCAGGTCAATCACCTTGATGCCGGTTTCCAGCAGATCGCTGGACACGGACTGTTCGTCGTAAGCCGGGGACTCGCGATGGATGACGTTGTATTCCTTGGTATCGATCGGACCGACTTCGTCGATCGGACGGCCCAGCACGTCCATGATGCGGCCCAGGGTACCCGGACCCACCGGCACCTTGATACCTTCACCGGTGTTCTGCGCGACCAGACCGCGCTTGAGGCCTTCGGTGGTACCCAGAGCGATGGTACGCACCACGCCGTCACCGAGCTGCTGCTGCACCTCAAGGGTGATTTCGGTGCCGTCGACCTTCAGCGCGTCATACACGGACGGGACCTCGTCACGCGGGAACTCCACGTCGACCACGGCGCCGATGATCTGAACAACTTTGCCCTGACTGCTCATCGTTGTGTCCTCAAACTCTCAAGATTATGCGTGTGATGCACAAGCGCCCCTAGGGCGCCATGAAACGGGCGCGGCCAAGGCCGTCCCTGCATGAACCGGATCAAACCGCCGCCGCACCGCCGACGATTTCTGAAATTTCCTGTGTAATCGCTGCCTGCCGCGCCTTGTTGTAGACCAGGGTCAGCTCGTCGATGACCTTGTTGGCGTTGTCCGAAGCACTCTTCATCGCGACCATGCGCGCGGCGTGTTCGCTGGCCAGGTTCTCCAGCGTGGCCTGGTACACCAGCGACTCGATGTAACGCGTCAAGACGTGTTCGAGCACGCTCTCGGCCTCGGGTTCGTAAATGTAGTCCCAGTTGTGCTCGCGCTTGACCTCCAGCGCCATGACGGTATCTCCCTCGCCCGCCTGCTTGTTTTCGGCGTGTTCGGCGACCATCTGCTCACGGGCCACCGGAAGTGGCAGCAGCGCGTCCAGGCGCGGTTTCTGCGTCATGGTGTTGATGAAGTCGTTGTACCCCAGGATCACGCGATCCACCTTGCCCTCGGTATATCCGTCGAGCATGACCTTGATCACGCCGATCAACTTTTCCAGTTGCGGGCGTTCACCCAGGTGCGTGGTGCTACCAAGCAGGTTGATTGAGGCAATGCGGCGGAAGAACTGCACGGCCTTCTGACCGATCACCACCATGTCCACTTCCACGCCCTTGGCCTGCCAGTCGCGGATCTCGACCAGCGTGCGGCGGAACAGGTTGCTGTTCAGTCCACCGCAAAGTCCACGGTCGGTGGCCACGATGATGTAACCGACCCGGCGCACTTGCGTGCGTTCGACCAGAAACGGATGTCGAAGCTCGGTGGTGGCTGCGGCCACGTGGGCGATGACCTGACGCATGGAACGCGCATAGGGCCGCGATGATTTCATGCGGTCCTGAGCCTTGCGGATCTTCGAGGCCGAGACCATTTCCAGGGCACGCGTCACCTTGCGCATGTTCTGCGTGCTCTTGATCTTGGTTTTGATTTCGCGTCCGCTTGCCATCTCTATCGCTCGCTGTGCATGTGACGGTTGCCGGCCACGGCCGGCACTCGATGCGCTTTACCAGCTGCCGGTCTTCTTGAACTCGTCCACGGCGCTCTTGAAGGTTGCCTTGATGTCATCGTTCCAGTCGCCGGTCTCGACGATCTTCTTCATCAAGTCCTCGTGATTCTGGTGCATGAACGCATGCAGGGCTTTCTCGAAGGAAAGCACCTCGTCCACGCGCAGGTCGTCCAGATACCCCTCCTCGGCGGTGAACACCGAGATCGCCATTTCGGCAATGTCCAGCGGGGCGTACTGCGCCTGCTTCATCAGTTCGGTCACGCGCGTGCCGCGGTCGAGCTGGGCACGGGTGTCCGGATCAAGGTCCGATGCGAACTGGGCGAAGGCCGCAAGCTCGCGGTACTGGGCCAGCGACAGCTTGATGCCGCCGGACAGCTTCTTGATGATCTTGGTCTGCGCCGCGCCACCCACGCGCGACACCGAGATGCCGGAGTTCACGGCTGGGCGGATGCCGGCATTGAACAGGTCGGTCTCGAGGAAGATCTGGCCATCGGTGATCGAGATCACGTTGGTCGGCACAAACGCCGATACGTCACCGGCCTGGGTCTCGATGATCGGCAGCGCCGTGAGAGAGCCGGTCTTGCCCTTCACCTTGCCGTTGGTGGCCTTTTCCACGTACTCCTCGTTGACGCGCGCGGCGCGCTCGAGAAGACGGCTGTGCAGGTAGAAAACGTCGCCCGGATAGGCTTCGCGGCCCGGAGGACGCTTCAGCAGCAGCGAGATCTGGCGATAGGCCACGGCCTGCTTGGACAGATCGTCGTAGATGATCAGCGCGTCTTCACCACGGTCGCGGAAGAACTCGCCCATGGCACAGCCCGAATACGGCGCGATGTACTGCAGCGCGGCCGACTCGGAAGCCGAAGCCACCACCACGATGGTGTTTTCCAGCGCGCCGTTTTCTTCCAGCTTGCGCACCACGTTGGCGATCGAGCTGCGCTTCTGGCCGATGGCCACGTACACGCATTTGATGCCCGAATCCTTCTGGTTGATGATCGCGTCGATGGCCAAGGCGGTCTTGCCGGTCTGGCGGTCGCCGATGATCAGCTCGCGTTGGCCTCGGCCGATCGGGATCATCGAGTCGACGGACTTGTAGCCGGTCTGCACCGGCTGGTCGACGCCCTTGCGCCAGATCACGCCGGGGGCGATTTTCTCGATCGGACTGGTGCTTTCGGCATCGATCGGACCCTTGTCGTCGATCGGGTTGCCCAGTGCATCGACCACGCGGCCGAGCAGGGCTTCGCCGACGGGCACTTCGAGAATACGGCCCGTGGTCCTGGCCGTGTCGCCCTCACGCAGATGCACGTAGCTGCCAAGCACCACGGCGCCGACCGAGTCGCGCTCCAGGTTCAACGCCAACGCGTAGGTTTCGTTGGGCAGTTCGATCATTTCGCCGGACATCACGTCAGCCAGGCCGTGGATACGGACGATGCCGTCCGACACGCTGATCAGCGTGCCCTCATTGCGCGCCTCGGGCTCGAGCTTGAAGGACTCGATGCGGGTCTTGATCAGTTCGCTGATTTCAGAAGGGTTGAGCTGGGTTGCCATAATTGTTTCCCGGCGATCTCGATTCTTTAATGGGTCAGTACGGAGGCCAGTCGCTGCAGGCGACCGCGCGCGGAGCCGTCGATCACCTGCTCGCCGGTGTCGATGATCACGCCGGCAAGCAACGTGGGGTCGACTTCGGCGTCGATGTCGATCGCGCGCTGGAAGCGGCGTTTCAGCGTAGCCTTGAGCTGTTCAGTCTGTTCGGCGTCCAGAGCCATGGCGCTGGTCACCTTGACCTGGAGTGTCGATTCGGACTCGCGCTTGTAGGCGTCAAAAAGCGCATGCAATTCGGTCAGCAGCGGCATGCGGCCGTGATCGGCCAGATCATCCAGAAACCGCGCGAAAGGTGCATCCGTTGCGATGTCTGAAGGCAGATGCAGCGCGGCCAGCTGGTGCGGTTCGACGCGCGGGTCGTTGCACAAGGCAACCACCCGCGGGTCCTGCGCAACGCTGGCGGCAAAAGACAGTGCCTGCCACCACTCGTTGAGCGTGCCGTTTGCACGGGCCAGTTCGAAAGCGGCACGGGCATACGGTCGGGCGAGCGTGAGGGCTTCCATCAGATTTCCGCCATCAACTGGTCTAGCAGGGCCTTGTGCACGCCCGGATCGATCTCGCGTTGGACGATCCTCTCGGCACCCTTGATGGCCAACGCCCCGACTTCATGGCGCAATTGTTCGCGCGCACGCTGGGCCATCGAGGCAATTTCATCCTCGGCCATGGCCTTGTGCCGGTTGATCTCGACCACGGCGTCGGCACGGGCCTTTTCCAGGATCTGGTTGGCCTGTTGCTGCGCCGTATCGATGATCCCCGAAGCCTGCACCCGTGCCTTCTTGATCTCGGCGGCCACACGGGCGTCGGCATCCTTGAGTTCGGACTGCGCGCGCTCTGAGGCAGCCAAGCCATCGGCAATGTGCTTGGCACGCTTTTCCATGGCCTCCATCAATGGCGGCCACAGGAACTTCATCGTGACCCAAATCAGGATGCCAAACACCAGGATCTGGGCGAGGAGCGTTGCATTGATGCTCACGGTCTAATCCTCGTCGAGACTGTGGATGGGAACCCGTCAGTGGGAAACGGCAGCGGCATGCTGGGCCACGACCTTGGCGGCGAACGGATCGACGAAGGTCAGGTACAGCGCGATGCCGACGCCGATGATGGGAATTGCATCGATCAGGCCGACCAGCAGGAACATCTTGCCCTGCAGCATCGGCACCAGTTCCGGCTGACGCGAGGCGCCTTCCAGAAACTTGCCGCCCATAAGGCCCATGCCGATGGCGGCGCCGATCGCGCCGAGGCCGAACATCAGGCCGGCCGCGATGGCGGTCATGCCTTCAACAGATGCGAGTGCGCTGAGATCCATGTTTGTCTCCGGGTTACTT
>NZ_JAQIBU010000033.1 GCF_027858935.1 Oleiagrimonas sp.
CGCGCATCGACATGCGCCGGGTCCTGCATCGGCTCCGGCACCATGACGCCATGTGTGTGCTTGTTGAAGAACTGCGTGCCGTAACGCTGCCGCTTGTGCTGGGCGCGCAATACGCGATCGGTCAGCATCGCGAAATCCTGACCCGACACTGCGCCCTGTTTGCGCAAGCTTACAAGTTGCGGCAAGACCTTGGCCTGAAACACAGGATCACTGTCGGCATGCTGGACCAGAATAAAGGCTGCATCGACACCGTCCTTGCCGACCATCGACGGCGTCGGGAATCCGTGCGAGGCAATGATTGGTTTGAGCTTTTTCAGGTTGGCGGCGTCCACTTCCAGCATCCGTTTAGCCAGCTTGGGATCGGGCTTTTGGATGCCGGCCTTGATCAAGGCATCGCGCGCATCCTGATCGATCTTGAACATGCCAAGTAACTGCTTGCGCAGGGCCGGATCGGTTGGCTTGGTCACTCTTTTTGTGGATACAGGCTTGTGCTGCGCTTTTTCCCAGCTTGAAAACGCGGGGCATTGCTGGTCCAGCGTCTTATCGCTGATTTGACCCGCCGATGCCGCAAATGCAGTCACCGCGAGCAGCATTGCGATGGTTTTTCTGAATCGATGACAGGCCATGAAAAACACTCCACAGATCTTTCATACATGCGCTGTTATAGCAGGACGCATGAATATTCCTGAAAATGCCCCCCTGCGGGACGAAACATTTCTACACGGGTATACCGCTTGGATAGAACCGCTCGCGACCTCCGCATCCAAGCCAGCGCATGGACCGCGCTGAGGAACCGATTACCGGAACGCTGCGGACGCTGCGTACAATCGAGGGCCCCAGCCGCCGAACCGCCCATGTCACCGACGCGCAAAATCATTCATGTCGACATGGATGCGTTCTACGCGTCGGTGGAGCAGCGCGACGACCCGTCGCTGCGCAATCGCCCCGTGGTCGTGGCATGGCGAGGGCCACGCTCGGTGGTCTGCGCGGCCAGCTATGAGGCGCGGACCTTCGGCGTGCACTCGGCGATGCCCGCGGTGCGTGCGGAACGACTGTGCCCGCAGGCGGTATTCGTGGCGCCGGACTTCAGCCGCTACAAGGCGGTGTCTCGCCAGATCCGTGTGATCTTTGAGCGCCATGCCGACCAGGTCGAACCGCTGTCGCTGGACGAAGCTTACCTCGACGTCACCGCCGCCAAATCCGGTCTGCCCTCGGCCACCGCCACCGCCGAGGCCATACGCACCGAGATCCGCGAGACCACGCAACTGACCGCCTCGGCCGGCGTGGCGCCGAACAAGTTCCTGGCCAAGGTGGCCTCTGACTGGCACAAGCCGGATGGCCAGATGGTGATCCGACCCAATCAGGTCGAGGCCTTCCTTACGCCGCTCGAGGTCGGGCGCATTCCCGGCGTCGGCCAGGTGATGCAGCGGCGCCTTTCGGATCTGGGCATCCGCACCGTGGGCCAATTGCGCACCCGGGCACGCGTGGAACTGGAACAACGCTTCGGACGCTGGGGCGCACGCCTGTACGAGCTGGCACGCGGCATCGATGAGCGCCCGGTCAGCAGCGAGCGCCTGGTCCAGCAGGTGTCCTCCGAGGACACCTTCGAGAACGACCTGCTGCTGGACGAACTGGAACCGCACATCCGCCGTCTTGCCGAAAAAACCTGGAACGCCTATACGCGTCGCATCGACGAAGACCACACCCGCGTCGCACGCACCGTGGTGCTGAAACTCAAGACCGCCGATTTCCAGACCCTGACCCGCAGCCTGACCCCGCCCCAACGCCCGCAGTCGCTCCGGGAGCTGGCCGAGATCGCCTGCGCCCTCCGTGAACGCGTGGAGCGCGATGCGGGCACGCGCTACCGTCTGGTCGGCGTGGGCCTGTCCGGCTTTGTCGATGCGGACCTGCTGGTCGCGCAGAGCGATCTTTTCGACGCTAACGCATAATCGCCTGCCCCGGCGCATGGCGATTGCACAAAGGGACAGTGCCCGCCCTACGCCGGTATCGCGCGAAGGTGGAAAGCCCTGCAGGACGGACACCGTCCGCCATGAGATCACGTGCTTCAGCGGAGCTTGGGGTGGCATCCCTTACAATTTTCTTATCGGCACGGTGTGCCGAATGCCCACCGTGCCCTCCCCTTTCCGCAAGCTGGAGGACGACGCATGGCACTGAACGTGGCCCATAAGCTGATCGCCGACCACCTCGTCGACGGCGACATGACCCCAGGCGAGGAAATCGCCTTGCGCATCGACCAGACCCTGACCCAGGACGCCACCGGCACCCTGGTGATGCTGGAGCTGGAGGCAATGAAACTGGATCGTGTGAAGACCGAACTGTCCGCGCAGTACGTCGACCACAACCTGATCCAGGAAGACTTCAAGAATCCGGACGACCATCTGTTCCTGCAAAGCGCCTGCCAGCGCTTCGGCGTGCAGTTCTCACGGCCGGGCAACGGCATCTCCCACGCCGTGCACATGCAGCACTTCGGCAAGCCGGGCAAGACCCTTCTGGGTTCGGACAGCCACACGCCGGCAGCTGGCTCCATGGGCATGCTGGCAATCGGCGCCGGTGGTCTGGAAGTGGCCATGGCCATGGCCGGCGAGCCGCTGTACACCAAGATGCCGGAAATCTGGGGCGTGAAACTGACCGGCGAGCTGCCGGACTGGGTCTCGGCCAAGGATGTGATCCTGGA
>NZ_JAQIBU010000062.1 GCF_027858935.1 Oleiagrimonas sp.
CCGGAATTGTGCACGCGAGGGGCCATCTCGTTGCCCAGCAGGCGCCCCTTGTACACGAACAGTTCCAGCGCGAACACGCCCACATAATCCAGCTCTTCGGCCAGGGTGCGCGCATGGCTGAAGGCCTCTCCGGACAGGCTTTCGGAGATTGGCGCCGGTGCCAGGCTGAGCGAGAGAATGCCGTCGGTATGCCAGTTGCGCGTCAACGGCCAGATCCGGAAGTCGCCATCGCGACCGCGCACGGCAATGACCGAAACCTCGTATTCAAACGGCACGAAGGCCTCCAGGATCAGCCCGTGACGCGCGGCCTGCTCGCCCAGGGCCTGCCAGGCGGCATCGGCATCACTGATATCACGCAAGCGGAACTGGCCCTTGCCGTCATATCCGAGGCGACGCGTCTTCAGGATGGCAGGCGCGCCAATCTCGGCCAGCGCGCGATCCAGGTCGGCCCGCGACTCGACCGCGGCGTAGCGGGCCGTGTCCAGTCCGATGTCGCGAAACAGGTTCTTCTCGCTCATGCGGTCCTGGGCAACCGCCAGGGCCCGCGGCCCCGGGAATACATGCGAATGATCGGTCATCCACTGCGCGGTTTCGGCCGGCACGTTCTCGAAGTCGAACGTGGCCACATCCACTGCGTCCGCAAACGGCTTGAGCGCAGCAAGATCGCGCCAGTCCACCTGCATGGTCGGCGCTAGCTCCGAAGCGCAGGGCGTCTCGGCGGTATCCACGATGCGGAAAGACACCCCCAGCGGCGCGCCCTGCAGCACCAGCATACGGGCCAGCTGGCCACCACCAAGAATGCCGATGACCGGTTGCCGCGCGCTCATGCGGAGGGATCCGGATGGTCCAGGACATGCTGCGTCTGCTCAGCCCGGAAAGCCTCCAGCGCACGGGCCACCTTGCTGTCGAACAGGGCCAGCACCGCAGCGGCCAGAAGGCCGGCATTGCCGGCCCCGGATCGACCGATGGCCAGGGTGCCGACCGGTATGCCCATCGGCATCTGCGCTATGGACAGCAGTGAATCCATGCCGCTGAGCGCCTTGGACTGCACCGGTACGCCAAACACCGGAAGCCGGGTCTTGGCTGCAAGCATGCCCGGCAGGTGCGCCGCACCACCGGCGCCGGCAATGATCACCTGGACGCCCCGGCCCTGCGCCTCCTCGGCATAGCGGTACAGAAGGTCGGGCGTACGGTGCGCCGAGACCACGCGAGTCTCATGGGCAATGCCGAGCCGGTCCAGCATGGCGGCAGCATGCTGCATGGTATCCCAGTCCGAACGGGAGCCCATGACCACGCCGACACGGGGTGCGGAAGCGTTCGAATTCATGGTCGGTCCAGTTAAAAGGAGGTATTGTAAGGGTATGGACAAGCACCTGCTCGATATCCTCTGCTGCCCGGTCAAAAAGACCCCGATTCGCATGCTGCGAAACGACGAGCTGCAGCACCTCAACCAGGCCATTACCCGTGGACAGATCCAGAACGTGGCAGGGGATCCGGTGGATCGTGCGCTTCAGGCCGGGCTGATCACGACCGACGGCAAGGTGGTGTACCGGATCGAGGACGATATCCCGGTCCTTTTGCCGGAGGAAGGCATCGGCACAGTCCAGCTGAACGAGGCGCTGTGAACCTCGACTTCACCGGCCCTGTCCAGAGAAACGTGAACGCCATCACTTTTTATTTTCCCCACAACGTGACAATAGTACTAGGGGCCTTTTCGAAAATTACAGCCCGAGTCCGTCATGAATAGCGCCGAAGAACGCAACAACATCGTCAACCTGGGCCGTCGCGATTCCGCCGAACCTCGTGATGAACGCCTGGGTGACCTGCTGGCCAATATCCGCGGCATCAGTTCCCGTCAGTTGGTGCGTCTCATCGGCAACATGTTCGACAACGTCGATGACGCACTTTTTGACCTGGCCGAGAAGGCCGAAAACAACGCCGTGCAGACCCAGTTCTTCGACGGCATGCGGAACGTGCGCAAAACTCGCCCGTTGATGGAACGACGTTACCTGGATCAGGTCACCCGCGGGTTCTCCAGGCTTGCCAGCGGATATCGGCACGAAAGCAGCGAGGAATCCTCCCACGCACGGCTGCGCAATCAGGGGACTGAGGGCTCCGAGCTTTCTCTGGTCGAAGAACGCGACCTCGAGGAGTCGCTGGCAGTGACCAGCATGATCAGCAAGTCGGAAAGCCGGCTCGGGCAATTGCTGCTTGCCGTCAACCAGCGCATGACCGTGATCTGCGCAGGTCACAAGGTCGACAACGCCGACAACCCGATCGGACCTGCTGCACTGGCCCGTGCGTTTGGCGAAGCCATGAACGAACTCGATGTCGAGGTTCGGGTCAAACTGATCGTCTACAAGCTGTACGAGCGTTATGTGCTGAGTGGCCTGGATGAGCTGTACCAGGATATAAGCCAGGAACTTGTCAATGCCGGTGTCCTGCCGCAGTTGCGGACTCCGGAAATCCGTCGCAGCAACGCGACGGCCGGCAGCAGGCGTCGCAGACCGGAAGGCGCGACGGACCCATACGCGAATGATCCCGAGAGTATCGGGGCCGAGCTGGTGCAGACGTTGCAGTCATTGCTGGCCGAGCGTCGCCAGAACAGCCGCATGGGTTCGCAGAGTGGTGCCGCATATGCAGGTCCGTCGCTGAGTCCAGCCGAGCTTCTGGGCGCACTTTCGGTGCTGCAGGGTGAAGTGGCGCGAAATACTGCCGCCATGCCGGTGGAAATCCCCAGCGATACCACCTTGTCCGCCGAGGACGTGCGCTTGCTCAAGGAGCAACTGGTACACCAGATCAGTCACTTGCGCGGCGAGGCCAAGTCAAAGGTTTCCGGCCCTGACGAGGACACCATCGATCTGGTCAGCATGTTGTTCGAGTACATTCTCGAGGATCACAACCTGCCGATGGAAATGCAGGTCCTGCTGGCTCGCCTGCAGATTCCGTACCTCAAGGCAGCCATCCTGGATCGTCGCCTCTTCGCCCAGCCCGACCACCCGGCACGCCTGCTTCTGGATGAACTGGCCGAGGCAGCCAAGAGCTGGTCCGTGGAGTCGGACCAGAACCAACGCCTGCTGAAAAAGGTGCGCAGCCTGGTCGAGACGCTTCTTTCCCAGTTCGATGACGACATCGAAGTATTCAGCCACCTGCTGGACGACTTCCGCAAATTCCTCGAAAACAGCAACAAGCGCGCCCAGCTTGCCGAGCAACGTGCCGCAGAAGCGACTCGCGGGCGCGAGAAGCTGCAGCAGGCGCGACGTCGTGCCGCGCAGGAAATCCTCAACCGGATCGATGACCGTGAGCTTCCGGCCCTGGTCAATGGCATCCTGACACGCGCCTGGGCCAACTACCTGGTACTGACCCTGCTGCGCCACGGCGAGGACTCCAATGAGTTCCGCGTCGGCCTGCATTTTGTCGATGACTTCATCTGGAGTGTCGGGCCGATTCGCAGCGATGTCGAACGCGAGCGCCTGCAGCAATTGCTCCCGCGACTGGAAAAGTCACTTCGCCACGGCCTGGCGACCGTCGCTTTCCAGGACGCCGACGTGGAAGCCCTGATGCTGCAGCTGAACAAGCTCTACAACGGCAAGCTGGATCCCGCTGCACCTTCCCGTGCGGCGAACCAGGTCATGCAAGAGGCCATGCCGATCCCTGACAGCATGGAGGCCATTGCCACCCCGGAGACGCTTCAGGAGACCGCGGCCGAGCAGTCCCCCGCCATGGAAAAAGACGAGCCCTCCATCCAGCGTGCACGCGCCCTGAAGGTCGGAACCTGGGTCGAATTCCTGTCCGGTACCGATCATCCGGAGCGCGCCAAGCTGTCCTGGATCAGCCCGATCAGCGGTAAATACCTTTTCGTCAACCGGCGCGGCCTGAAGGTGGCGGACAAGACCCTGCAGCAGTTTGCAGCCGAGCTGGCCTCGGAGGACACGGTGGTGCTGGAGGAACTGCCCCTGTTTGATCGTGCACTGGACGCCATTGTCGAGCGTTTGCGCAATGCGCAGCCACCAGCAAAAAGCGCTTCCCCCATGCCCACGCCTCCTGCTTCATGATCAAACGCAGCTCGACCGGGGCGCATGAATTGCCACCGGCCGAATCGATCGATTCGGATGTGGCACGTGCCCTCGCCGAGGACCTCGGATCCGGGGATGTCACCGCCGAGCTTGTCGATTCCGGCGCACACGCTGTAGCCGAAGTCATGTGCCGCGACTCCGCCGTGATTGCCGGACGCGCATGGTTCGACGCCTGTTTCCACCATCTGGACCCTGAAATCATCATTCAATGGGCCGTCGACGAAGGTCAGCACGTGGCCGCCGACACGCTCCTGTGCCATATCCAGGGACCGGCGCGCGCACTGGTCAGTGCCGAACGCACCGCGCTCAACTTTCTGCAGACACTATCGGGCACTGCCACGCAAACCGCCCGCTACGTGTCGGCCGTAGCGCAGTCAGGCACCCGGATACTCGATACCCGCAAGACACTCCCCGGATTACGTTACGCGCAGAAATACGCGGTGCGTTGTGGTGGCGGCAGCAACCATCGCATCGGGCTGTTTGACGCCATCCTGATCAAGGAAAACCATATCGCGGCCGCAGGCAGCCTGCCCGCAGCGGTGTCCGCCGCCCGCCGCCTGCACCCGGAACTGCTGCTTGAGGTCGAGGTCGAGAGCCTCGACGAGCTCGATCAGGCACTGGATGCGGGAGTGGACCGGATCATGCTGGACGAATTTTCCAGCGACATGCTGAGCCAGGCCGTAGAAAAAGCCCGAGGAAAGGTGCAACTGGAAGTCTCCGGAGGCGTTGACCTGGAGCATGCAGCGACTATCGCGCGACTCGGTGTCGATTACATCTCCGTCGGCGCCATCACCAAGCACGTGCATGCCGTGGACCTTTCGATGCGCATCCGGCTGCAGCCCACTGCATCCTGATCCAGGCCTTGTGGCATCAGGGGCCCGCCCCGACAATATCTACATGATCGGACAATGGCTGCTATTTCTAGGCATGATGGCCCTGGTGGGTACGTGGCTTTCCGCCATGCGCAACCGCGAACGCGCCCTGTCCGCGGCACGCCGCGTCTGCAGCGCACAATCCATCCAGTTGCTGGATGAAACCGTGGGTCTGAGCGGGCTCCGGATGCGTCGGCAGGATGGTCTCCTGCGGCTCATGCTGCGTTACGGATTCGAGGTCAGCAGCAATGGGCAGGATCGCATCCCCGGCCATCTGTGGATGGCCGACGGGCGCATCACCAGCATCAGCACGTTCACAATCCCCACCGAGGTCCTGTCCGATCAGGAAACCAGCCAGAAGGTGGTCGACCTCATGCAGCGTCTGCGCAAGAAGGATTGAGGCCCCCTGATAGCCTCCGACGAGGTGGCATGCCGCACGACCTGGGCCTACTTGACGACCCTGAGGTGCGGGGCACCCCGCCTGGCTTTGCCCTCGCCTGCCTCATCATCGCCTGACGAAGCCTCCTCCCCGACGGAAGATTCGGTCCGGCTGTCGGCGGGGGGCGGATCTGCGTCTTCGGGAAACATCATGCCCTGCCCGTTTTCCTGGGCATAGATGGCCAGAACGGCCGACACCGGAAAAACGACGTTCTGGCTGACACCGGAAAAACGCGCACTGAAAAATATCCGTTCGTTTCCCAG
>NZ_JAQIBU010000068.1 GCF_027858935.1 Oleiagrimonas sp.
ATAATTTTCCAGCTCCAGGTCCCGCGAAGACCAATCCAGCCAGGTCAAGGTGTTGTCCTGCGCATAGGCATTGTTGTTGCCCGACTGGCTGCGACCGAATTCATCCCCGGCCGTCAGAAGCAAGGTGCCATGTGAAGCAAAAAGGGTTGCAAGCAGTGCTTTCGTATCCCGTCGCCTGGCTTTTTGCACCTGCAGCTGGTCACTGGCCCCTTCGATACCGTTGTTCCAGGAATAATTTTCATCGTGGCCATCCCGGTTGCCTTCGCCATTGGCCTGGTTGTGCTTGCTGGCGTAGGACACGATGTCATGCATTGTCATGCCGTCATGGGCCGCGATGAAATTCACCGACCGGCTCCTTGCCACTCCGAAAATATCCGTGGAACCGGCAAGCCGTGTGGCCAACATGCCGGTCTTGCCGGAATCGCCACGCCAGAAGCTGCGTACATCGTCCCGATAGCGATCGGACCATTCCAGGAACCGTTCGGGGAACTGTCCGAGCTGATACCCGCCGGGCCCGATATCCCAGGGTTCGGCGATCAGTTCACGATTGCTCAGGATCGGGTCGCTCTCCAGCATCGAGAAAAACGGCGCGCCGCGATCAAACCCATCGGCACGGCGGGCCAGGATCGTCGCCAGATCAAAGCGGAAGCCGTCCACGCCCGCGTGCCGTACGAAATGACGCATTGCATCGCGCATCATTTCTACGACCACCGGATGGTCGCACGCCAGCGTGTTGCCACAACCGGTATCGTTGATGAGCGTGCCGGGAACTCCTGGATCACGGCGGTAATACACGGTGTTGTCGAGCCCGCGCATCGAGAGGGTTGCCCCGTGAGCGTCGCTCTCGCCGGTGTGATTGAAGACCACATCGAGAATGACGCCGATACCGGCCTCATGCAGGGCTTCCACGGCGAGGCGCAAGTCCTGGATCCCATGGGGAGCAAGTCGGGGATCCAGCGTCATGAACGTCAGCGGATTGTAGCCCCAGGCATTGTGAAGACCCATGGAAGGAAGGTGCCGTTCATCGATCCAGGCCGCAATAGGCATCAATTCGACCGCTGCAACATTCAGTCCCTGCAGATGCTCGATGGTGGCTGGATGTGCCAGGGCTGCCAGCGTGCCGCGCTGGACCTCGGGAATGGCGGGATGCAAGCGGGTGAAACCGCGTACCGGAATTTCATAAATCAACCCGCCACGGCAATTGATCGCAACGCCTGGCTCCGGCGGTTCAGGCAAACGCGTCAGGATCGCCTTGGGAACCAGATCAGCCGTATCCCCGGACTGCCCGCGCGGCAGCGTCAGACGCGTATCATGTCGATAGGCCCGGTCGATCCTGACGGCATACGGATCGACCAGCAACTTGTCCGGGTCGAAGTACAGGCCGCAATCGGGATCATGGGGGCCCTCCGCGCGCAAACCATAGCGCTGGCCCGCGTCAAGACCGGCGATCACCCGATGGAACATGCCGCTGCCGTCCGGCTGCATGGGGATCCGTTCGATTTCGCGTTTTCCGTCGCGGTCGAACAGACACAGCCACAAACGCTCCGCGCTTGAGGACCAGACGCTGAAACGCACACCCTCGTCAACGAAGACAGCGCCAAAGCGTGGCGCCGTCGCAGGATCCATCATGTTCTTCGACATCAGGTGATAACGCTGGGCACATCACGTGCAACATGATTGCGGATGCATGCCAGCTCCTCTGCCGCTGCGATCAGGCTTTGCAGGGCCTGCTGCGTGTCGATCGACTGGCGTGCAGGATCGGCTTCGAAACGTTCCATATACACCCGCAGTGTTGCGCCAGAAGTTCCCGTGCCGGACAGACGAAACACCAGCCGCGATCCTCCTTCGAAGCGGATGCGGATACCCTGGTGTTCGCTGGTCGATTGGTCGACCGGATCATGGTAGGCGAAGTCATCCGCCGCACGAACCGTCAGCCCCTGCACGGTCGTTCCGGGAAGCTCTTCGATACGTGCGCGCAGGGCTTGCATCAGGGCATGTGCAGCTGCTGTGTCCACGTTTTCATAATCATGCCGCGAATAGTAGTTGCGACCATGGCTGGCCCAGTGTTCAACCACGATGTCCTTGACGCTCTGACGGCGCGACGCCAGGATATTGAGCCACAGCAGGACAGCCCAAAGTCCGTCCTTTTCGCGCACATGATCGGATCCGGCCCCGGCGCTTTCCTCGCCGCAGATGGTCGCCATGCCGGCGTCCAGCAGATTGCCGAAGAATTTCCAGCCCGTCGGTGTCACATGGCAATCGATGCCAAGCCGTGCGGCCACGCGGTCCGCCGCTGCACTGGTGGGCATGGAACGCGCGATTCCACGCAGTCCTTTCGCGTAACCCGGGGCCAGGTGGGCGTTGGCGGCAAGAATGGCCAGTGAATCGGAAGGCGTGACGAACAGCCCCTTTCCGATGATCAGGTTGCGATCCCCGTCGCCATCCGAAGCCGCACCGAAATCGGGCCCATCATCCGACATCATGAGATCGTGAAGATCCTTGGCATGGACGAGGTTCGGATCCGGATGGTGGCCTCCGAAATCCGGTTTCGGCACGCTGTTGACCACACTCCCCGGAGGCGCTGCGAGACGCTTCTCGAAGATCTCCGTGGCATACGGTCCAGTCACAGCGTGCATTGCGTCGAAACGGATACGGAAACCGGATTCAAAAAGCGCGCGTATCGCGTCGAAGTCGAACAGCGTCTGCATCAGCTCGGCGTAATCGGCAACCGGGTCGATGATTTCGACCTCCATGTCACCAATGATCGTGCGTCCTTCCGCATCGAGGTCTACATCCCCGGCATCCAGGGTGAGGTAGCGTTCGATCCGCTCGGAATGTGCGTGGATGGCGTCGGTGATGCCCTCCGGCGCCGGACCGCCATTGCCGATGTTGTACTTGATACCAAAATCTTCGTCCGGGCCACCGGGGTTGTGGCTCGCTGAAAGTATGATCCCGCCATAGGCCCCGTATTTGCGGATCAGGTGGGACACCGCCGGCGTGGATACAATGCCCCCGCGACCGACCAAGGCACGACCAAACCCGTTTGCCGCTGCCATCCGTATGACTTTCTGGATGACTTGCGGATTGTAGAACCGCCCGTCGCCACCGATCACCAGGGTCTTGCCCTGGAATCCCTCAAGCGAATCGAATATCGACTGGATGAAGTTCTCGACATAGTTCGGCTGGCGAAATACCGAAACTTTCTTGCGCAGGCCGGACGTACCCGGCTTTTGATCTGCATACGGTTCGGTTGTGACTTTTCTGATCATGCGTCTGAAGGTTTCCGTGACATGAGTGATCGATAAACCCGGGCATATCTGGCCGCACTGCCGGTCCAGGACACGTCGGTCTTCATGCCCTGCCGCTGCATCCCGCTCCACAGCCTTGAATCTGCATACACGTTGCATGCGCGGCGCACGGCATACAACAGATCCTGACCGTTGTCGGGTTCGAAGACGAAACCGGTGGCCGCGCCCGCGTTCAGGGCCGCCTCATTGGCATTGATGACGGTATCGGCCAGTCCGCCAGTGCGGGCAACGATCGGAATGCATCCGTAACGCAATCCATACAGCTGGGTCAAACCGCAAGGTTCGAATCGCGACGGGATCACAATCGCGTCGCATCCCGCCTGCATGACATGGGAGAGTTCCTCGTCATAGCCGGCGATAAAACCGACCCGGCCAGGATGCTTTCCGGAGGCAGCGAGAAAGGCGCCCTCAAGCGCATGGTCGCCTGATCCGAGCACGGCAATGCGTACGCCAAGTGTCACCATATCGTCGATCAGACCGACCAGGACATCCATCCCTTTTTGCCAGGTCAGGCGGCTGATCACGCAAAAAAGCGGGTTGACGTCTTCGTCGAGCTGGAAGCGTTGCAAGATTTGCTTGCGGTTGCCGAAGCGCCGGTTGAGCGATCGGGTCGAATATGTGGCGGGGATCCTGGGATCCGTCTGCGGATCCCAGGTCGCGATATCGATGCCGTTGAGAATGCCGTGCAGATCCGTGCTGCGCATCCGTAACAATCCGTCCAGCCCCATGCCGAACTGCGGGGAGTGAATCTCACGGGCATAGGTCGGGCTCACCGTGGTGATGGCCCAGGCCGACTGCAATCCTGCCTTGAGATAACCAACGCCTCCATAATATTCGACGCCCTGCAGGGACATCGCTGCATCGGGAAGGCCGAGCTGCGGGAAAACCGCTGCCGGATATTGCCCCTGAAAAGCCAGATTGTGGATAGTGACCAGACTTGGCGTGCGTACCGCCTTGCCGTAGCGCATGTAGGCCGCGGTCATCGCCGCCTGCCAGTCATGCGCATGCACGATATCGGGAACAAAGCCTTTCAGGACGCCTTCGGATATATCCGACCCAACCCGTGACAAGGCCGCGAAACGCTTCCAGTTATCCTCCCAGTCGGTGCCCGAAGGATCGCCATACGGACCTCCCGGTCGATCGAACAGATGAGGTGCGTGCAGTATGAAAAGCTCGAGATCATCGATCTGCGTCGCAACGATCGACGCCGGGCCGCCCATCAGCGTGGCATAGGTCCTGACGACCTTGTGGCATCGAGGGGTCCGTTGCATCACGGCCGGATAGCCGGGAATGAGACTGCGGACCTGTATTCCCTGGCTTCGTAGCGCCAGTGGCAGCGCGCCGACGACATCGGCCAGTCCACCGGTCTTGATCAGGGGGTAGATTTCCGATGCGACCGAGAGCACTTTCATGTCTTGATTCACAATGCGTCGATCATGCGCTGGGTGATCAGGCAAACGCCGCGCTTTGTGCGGTTGAAACGCTTGGCGTCCAGTACAGGGTCTTCGCCGACCACCAGGTATTCGGGAATGTTCACGCGACGGTCGATCACCACCTTGCTCAGGCGGGCGCCACGTCCGATATGCACATCCGGCAAAACCACCGCCTCGCTCAAGGAGGAATAGGAGTGCACGCGCACGCCCGTGAATATCATGCTCTTTTGCAGGCTCGCTCCGGAGATGATGCAGTCACCTGATACAAGGGAAGAAACCGCCATGCCGCGGCGACCGTCCTCATCATGGACGAATTTTGCAGGGGGCTTGATCTCGGCATAGGTCCAGATCGGCCAGTTGCGGTCATAAAGATCGAGTTTCGGAAGCACGTCGGTCAGATCAATGTTGGCCTCCCAGTAAGCATCTACCGTGCCGACATCCCGCCAGTATGCCTCGCGCTCGGAGGAAGAGCGCACGCAGGAAAGATTGAAGCGGTGCGCAACCGCCTTACCGTGTTTGACGATGTACGGGATGATGTCGTGGCCGAAATCCCTGTGCGATCCGGCATCGGCGGCATCCCGCCTCAGTTGATCGACCAGGAACGCCGTTCGGAACACGTAAATACCCATGGAGGCCAGGGCCAGGTCCTGGTTGTCCGGAATCCCGGGAGGATCGGATGGCTTTTCGACAAAGTCGATGATCCGGTCCGTCTTGTCCACGTGCATGACCCCAAAACCGGTAGCCTCCATGCGCGGCACCTCGAGACAACCGATGGTTACATCCGCACTGGTGTCCACGTGCTGGCGCAGCATCATTTCGTAATCCATCTTGTAGATGTGGTCGCCGGCGAGAATGACCATGAATTCAGGACCATACGCATCGATGATATCGATGTTCTGGTACACCGCATCGGCGGTGCCCTGGTACCACTGGGTCTCCGAAACGCGCTGGCTTGCGGGAAGGATATCGAAACTTTCATTGCGTTCCGGACGCAGGAAGTTCCAGCCGCGCTGCATGTGCCTGATCAGGGAATGCGCCTTGTATTGCGTGGCCACGCCGATGCGGCGAATACCTGAATTGATGGCATTGGATAACGCGAAATCGATGATCCGTGTCTTGCCACCGAAATAAACCGCCGGTTTGGCGCGGGAATCCGTCAGTTCCTTGAGACGGCTACCGCGTCCGCCAGCCAGTACATAAGCCATGGCATCACGCGCGAGTGGATGAGTGCGTTGTATTTCCATGTGGTTCTCCAGTTACCAGAGCAAACCTTTCAATGTCCTGCAAACTCCAGAAGAATCGTCGAAAGCGGCGGCAGGGTCATGGATACATGCGCCGGCCAGCCCTGGGATTCCCCGGACCAGGCCGTCACCTGTCCGCCGTTGCCGAGGCCTGATCCGCCGTAATCGCTGGAATCGGTATTCATGATTTCCCGCCAGATGCCATCCATTGGCAAGGGCAGTTGGTAGTCGTGGCGCGGAACCGGGGTCATGTTCGAGACCACAGCCACCGGGCTTTCGCCGGGGCTGCTGCGCAGCCAGGCAAAGACAGAGTTTTCGGCGTCGTCCACGACCAGCCATGAAAATCCCTCGCCTTCGCAGTCGCGCGCATGCAGGGCCGCGTGCGAGCGATACATCTGGTTCAAGTCCTTTACCAGTTTGTGCATGCTTTCATGCGCCGGCTGATTCAGCAGATGCCAATCCAGCGAGCGGGCCTCGTTCCACTCGTTGCGCTGGGCGAATTCCTGTCCCATGAACAGCAGCTTCTTGCCCGGATAACCCCACATGAATCCGTAATAGGCTCTGAGCGTGGCGAATTTCTGCCAATCGTCCCCGGACATCTTTTGCAGCAGCGTGCCTTTGCCATGCACCACCTCGTCATGCGACAGCGGCAACACGAAATTCTCGGCAAAGGCATACATCAGGCCGAATGTGATCTCGTCATGATGGTGCTTGCGGAACAGCGGCTCACGGGCAAGATACTGCAACGTATCGTGCATGAAGCCCATGTTCCATTTGAATCCGAAGCCAAGCCCGCCCTCATGAACGGGACGAGTGACCATCGGCCAGGATGTTGATTCCTCTGCAATCGTCATGACGCCCGGATGCGTCCCGTACAGATCCTTGTTCATTTCCTGCAGGAAATGCACCGCGTCCAGATTTTCGCGCCCCCCTTGGTCGTTGGGAATCCATTCGCCGTCCTTGCGTGAATAATCCAGATAGAGCATCGAAGCCACAGCATCCACGCGCAGACCATCCAGGTGGTACTTCTCTGCCCAGAACAGCGCATTGTTGACCAGATAGGCCAGGACTTCGCGACGACCGAAGTTGTAGATCGCCGTGTTCCAGTCAGGATGCATTCCCATGCGCGGGTCGGCGTGCTCATAGAGTGCCGTTCCGTCGAATCGCGCAAGGCCGTGTTCATCCGTCGGGAAGTGCGCCGGCACCCAATCCAGAATGACGCCGATGCCCGCCTGATGCGCTCCATCGACAAAACGGGCAAAGCCCTCGGGATCGCCGAAACGCGCTGTGGGGGCATAAAGCCCGGTGGTCTGATATCCCCAGGACGGATCATAGGGATATTCGCTGATCGGCAGAAACTCGATGTGCGTGAAACCCAGATCCACCACATACGGAATCAACCGGTCGCCCAGTTCGTCCCAGGAAAGGAAGCGGCCATCCTCGTGTTGCTGCCAGGAACCTGCGTGCACTTCATAGATGCTGATCGGTTGACGTCGGGCATCCGTTTCCCGCCAGTACTTGCGATGCTCGTGGTCTGCCCAGACATGATGAAACGGGTCCGCGGTGATGGATGCGGTCGCCGGTCGAAGTTCGGACTGGAATGCAAAGGGATCGGCTTTCAGCGGCAACCGCTGGTTGTCTGAACCGATGATCTCGTATTTGTAGGGCCTGCCGATGCCGATATCCGGAATGAATATTTCCCAGATGCCGGTATCGCCACGCAGCCGCATGACATGGCGCCGACCGTCCCACTCATTGAAGTCGCCCACCACCGAGACCCGCCTGGCATTGGGAGCCCAGACGGCGAAATGCACTCCGTTGACCCCTTCATGGGTGATGACATGCGCCCCCATCTTGTCGAATAGTCGCAGGTGGGAACCCTCACGCATGTAGTAATCATCCATCGGTCCGAGCACTGGACCGAAGGAGTACGGATCGGTGACCTGCCATTGGTGGTCTGGCCCATGGGCCAGGTACTTGACCACCTGCCGTTTGCGCAGGGATATGCGACCTTCGAAAAATCCAGCGTCATGACGGCGTTCAAGGTCGCCCAGTGGCGTCCCATCCAGCTTCTGGACCTTGATTGACTGCGCATGAGGAATGAAGCAGCGCGCAAGCAGCCCCTGCCCTGCCGGTTGAACACCCAGTACAGCGAAGGGGTCAGCATGGCGCCCGGCGACGATAGCCTCTATGGCGGCCTGCTCAAGAGCCGCGTCGACGGATCTATCAGGATGTCCGCGTGTTTTTTTCGCCATCGCCTGCCCTTGTGCATGACAACACTATCCAGGGCGGAAGGCTTGAAACGTCCCCGAAATCAATCCTTGATCGGGTCAAACCTTCCAGATATCGGATGCGTATTCCCGGATCGTGCGGTCGGAAGAAAACCAGCCCATTCGCGCAGTGTTGTGAATAGCCATGGTGAACCATTGCTCCGGTTTGGACCAGACCTCATCCACGCGACGTTGCGTCTCGGCATAGGAATTGAAGTCGGCGGCAACCATGAACCAGTCGTTGTCGTAGATTTCTCCGATCAGGTCGCGATAGCGTCCCGGGTCATCCGGAGAGAACACGCCTCGCGTGATCGCCGTCAGTGCCTGCAAGAGTTCGGGAGAGGATTCGATGAGCGCGCGCGGATCGTAGCCATTGTTGCGACGATCCGCGACCTCGTCGGACCGCAGACCGAAGATGAACATATTGTCGTCACCAACGTTTTCGCGAATCTCGATATTGGCGCCATCGAGCGTGCCGATCGTCAGCGCCCCGTTGAGGGCGAATTTCATGTTGCCGGTGCCAGAGGCTTCCATACCGGCGGTTGAAATCTGCTCCGATAAATCTGCAGCCGGCATCATGATCTCGGCAAGGCTGACGTTGTAATTCGGCACAAACACCACCTTCAGCAGGCCCCGTACCGCCGGATCACGATTGATGACCTTGGCAACGTCGTTGGCCAGTTTGATGATGTACTTTGCATTGTGGTAACTGGGCGCGGCCTTGCCGCCGAAGAACTTGACCCGCGGCACCCATTCCCGCTCCGAATGCGACCGGATCTGGTCATACAGGGCCACCGCTTCCAGGATGTTCAGCAACTGGCGCTTGTACTCGTGAATGCGCTTGATCTGGATATCAAACAGCGCTGAGGGATCGAGACGGATGCCCAGCCGATCCTCCACATAGTGTGCCAGCCGCTCCTTGTTTGTGCGTTTGACCACGGCGAACTTTTCACGGAAGGCCGCATCACCGGCCATCCCGTCCAGCGACTTGAGCAGGGTAAGGTCGTCCAGGAACCCGTCGCCAATGGTTTCACGTGCCAGATTCGTGAGTCCCTGGTTGCACTGGAACATCCAGCGCCGCGGCGTGATGCCATTGGTCTTGTTGTTGATCCGCTCCGGATACAGATGATGCAGGTCGCAAAAGACCGTGTCCTTCATCAACGCGGTATGCAGCGCGGACACGCCGTTGATGGAGTGTGAACCCACAAAAGCCAGATTGCCCATGCGTACACTGCGGACAGTGCCCTCATGGATCAGCGATATCCGGCTGATCTGCTCATTGGTGAACCCTTCGTGGGCGCGTACCACGCGCAGAACCTCGGCGTTGATCGCATAGATGATCTGCATGTGGCGCGGCAGCAGGCGCTCGAGTAGATGGATCGGCCAGGTTTCGAGTGCTTCGGGCAACAACGTGTGATTGGTATAGGCGAACGTTCCGTTGCAAATACGCCATGCCTCCCTGAAATCGATACCGTGCACATCCATCAGCAGACGCATCAGTTCGGCAACGGCAATTGCCGGGTGCGTGTCGTTGAGATGAATGGCTGCTTTTTCGGGTAACGATTGCAGTTCTCCGTGCTGACTCATGTGACGCTGCAAAATGTCCTGCAGCGACGCGGCAGAAAAGAAATATTCCTGCCGCAAACGGAGTTCCTGTCCCTCCTCGTGTGAGTCTGCCGGATAAAGCACCCGCGACAGGGTATCCGCCTTGTTGCTTTCAGCCAGAGCGCCGATATAGTCGCCGGCATTGAAAGCCTCGAGGAGAATCGGGTCGATGGGCTGCGCCGACCATAGTCGCAACGTGTTGACGCGACGGCCGCGCCAACCCACCACGGGCGTGTCATAAGCAACTGCAACAACCCTTTCCAGAGGCTTCCAAAGGTGCCCGTGCAAGCGTCCTGAAGGGCTCGTCAGCGATTCGACCGTACCGCCAAAACCGATCTCAAATGCACGCTCCCGGCGTTCGAATTCCCACGGGTAGCCATGCTTGAGCCAGGTTTCCGGCAACTCTGCCTGCCAACCATCGGATATTTCCTGACGAAACATGCCATTCTTGTAACGGATTCCATAGCCATGGGCGGCGATATCCAGGGAGGCGATGCTTTCCATGAAACAGGCAGCCAGCCGCCCAAGACCACCATTGCCAAGCGCTGCATCCGGTTCCAGTTCGGCAATGACGTCCAAATCGACGTCCAGTCTATTGAGGGCCTCGCGCATGCTCTCCAGAAGGCCGAGATTGGAGAACGAATCGCGCATCAGGCGCCCGATCAGAAACTCAAGGGAGAGGTAATAAACGCGTTTGGTCTTGGCTTGATACGAGCGTTTGGTGGAATCGATCCAGTGATCGACGATGCGGTCACGAACGACGAAAACAGCCGAGGACAGCCAGTCATAGCCAGTGGCTACGGAGGCATCCTTGCCCAGATGGCTTTTCAACTTGCGAGAGATTTCATCCGCGAGTTCCTGAGGATCGATGCTGATGTTGATCGGCGAATCGCCGTTGCTGACATGGGTTTCGTTCATGAATTGATCTTGCAGTGGTGATTGTCGCGGGGCTCACGGTTCACAAAGGTGGCCATGCCACGCATGCGGCTTTCCTGCATGCACGGGCTCAAGGATACAGAGGTGCATTTCGGAACCGTTCCCTTTGTCAGGCGATGACCGGTGGCCGAAATAGCTAGCCAATCATACCCCGGTTGAGAACGTCGGTGACTTTACCTGCCCAAAGCATCCATGACCTCGTTTGGATCTGTGCTGCGTTTCACCACCCTGCTTTTGGAACAGGCCTGCGTAGACCACACTGTGGCTACAAGATGTTTTGGTGGGCACACACTGGGAGTTCCCGATGCGGTCACCAGGCATGTCTTCTGGGATGTCGAGAGGAGTGGACCGTGTAGCACGGAACGTGCCGCGCCGACAATGTTGCTGGAAAATCCACGTGCCTCGCAGGCAATCGAACGGGCTGCCATCGCGGGCCTGCCGCGGGAGGTGGAATCCCAGGCGAACCATCAAGCATTTGGGTTTCATCCGTTGCGCAATGAAACCCTGCAATGCCGTGGTTTTGCGATACTTGCCGATGCTGCAGGCAAACATGGAGGCCAGGGTAACAACCAAATCTATACAGTAAATCATTGTTATATTTAGTTATTTAATCACTGACTTGGCGCAGTTACCGCCAAAGTTACCGCCAAAAGGTTTTGACACTCTGCGCTATCTCGGCACGTT
>NZ_JAQIBU010000095.1 GCF_027858935.1 Oleiagrimonas sp.
AACGTACACCAGCCGCTTCAATCTGGTTCCTGACCACCGGCCAGGCCTTCGCCTGGTAGACCACCGACCAGCCTTCACGACGCCGATCGGGAAGATCGCCATACGCCACTTTCCGCGCCAGGGCGTGTGAATGGTCGGACCAGCGCACGGCTTCCGGTGCAATGTTCTGCAACGCCATCGGGGGGGTCCAGCGGGCTAGCCGGGCGGCACCGATGGATGCGTTCATGCGTGCTGCAATGGCACGTGTCGCATCGCGATCGAAGCTGTAATGAGGCCCCATGTGCAGGCCGTAATGATGCTCGAGGATGTTGGTGTCCCACATCCGGTGCAGGTTGGTCGGATGGCCGAAATAGACCAGCTTGACGGTCTTGCCGCCCTTGTCGTCGTGATCGTCATTGTGCATCGGCTGATGGATGTCGCCGACCAGGTGCACCACCCACTTCAGCGCCTCGAGCCGCGCCTGCGGCGATGCCTTGCGGTTGGCCAGCACATGCGCGAAGTGCGGCAGCTTGCGGACGACGCAGTTGCCCTGCGGACAGTCACGACGCACGTTGTAGCGCGGCGCGCGCAGTGGGGTATCCACGTAATGCCATGGACCCGTCTCGGGATGATCCTTGCGGATCTGGTCCGGCCAGGAAGACACCTGGTCGAGCCGGGTCTTGCCCTCCAGCGCGAGCAGCTGATGAACCTCTTGCGCGGCGGCCGGATCAAGATGACGCTGGGCGATTTCGGCAATGATGGCATGCCCCTCGGGGCCCCATGCCAGCGCGACCGGCGAAATCAGGACCAGGATGGCGAGAATGGGCAGTAGACGCAGCTTGCGTGGCATGTCGGTCGGTCGTCAGTGTGGGGACGCATTATTGTGGCACAGGCACGTGACCTTCCCGCGACACGCCTTCAGTTGACCACGCGGCCTTCCCGGTCCAGAACCCGCACGTCCACAGCCACGCCCTGGCGCACACTCTGGGTGACAATGCAGAAGTCTTCGAACTGCCCGATGATGCGCTCCAGATGCTCCAGGTCAGCCGAAGGATCGGACAGGTGCAGATCCACCGCCATGCGCTCCACGCGCCAGCGCCCTGCCTGATTGCGCGCCAGGGAGGCTTTGGCCGTGGCGCGCAAGGATCCTGGCTCGTTCTTGAACTTGCGCAGCGCGAACAGCAGGCTGGCCGCCAGGCAATTGGCCACTGCGGCAACCAGCAGACGTGCCGGGTTGGGCCCTGTGCCGCCACCCAGCGGCTCGGACTCATCCGTGGTCAAATCCGGGATCGACGTTTCGTCGAAGCGTACCCGGAATTCGTAGTTGTCCACCTGCTCCAACGACAGACCGAAGGTCTGCGTGTCATGGTCGCTCATGTCGTCTCCTCCTCGATGACCGCACCGGGCAGGCGCGGATGCTCGCCCTGGCGATGCAGGTACGCGTAGTAGAGCAACGGGATCACCAGCAGCGTCAGCACCGTGGACACCAGGACGCCGAAGATCAACGACACCGCCAGCCCCTGGAAAATGGGGTCGTCCAGGATGAAGAACCCGCCCAGCATCGCCGCGACACCGGTCAGCAGGATCGGCTTTGCACGCACCGCTGCGGCGTCTATCACCGCGTCACGCAGCGGCCGGCCCGCGGTCAGTGCGTGATTGATGAAATCGATCAGCAGGATCGAGTTGCGCACGATGATGCCGGCCAGCGCGATCATGCCGATCATCGATGTGGCCGTGTATTGCGCACCCAGCAGCGCGTGGCCCGGCATCACACCAATCACGGTCAGGGGGATCGGTGCCATGATGATCAGCGGCACCACGTAGCTCCTGAACTGCCCCACCACCAGTAGATAGATCAGGAGCAGACCCACTGAATAGGCCAGCCCCATGTCGCGGAAAGTCTCGTAGGTAATCTGCCACTCGCCGTCCCATTTCACCGCATAATGCGCCGTGTCGGGCGGCTGGTGGATGAAGTACTGCCCCAGGTGGTGGCCGGACACCGTGGCGTGGTCAAGCTTGCCGACCAGCGAAAACATGCCGTACAGCGGGCTGTCGGCGGCACCGGCGTCGTCGCCGGTGACGTAGGCATACGGCAGCAGGTCCTTGTGGTAGATCGCCTTCTCCCAGTTGGCCTTGCGCACCTTGACCACTTCGGACAATGGCACCAGCGCGCCGTTGTCCGAACGCACGCGAAGCGCCAGCAGCTGGCTCAGCGAGGCCTGGTCGGCGGCCGACAGGCGCAGGCGCACCGGCACCGCGTAGCGCGCATGTCCATCCATCAGGTAGGTCGCGTCGTCCCCCGACAACGCGGTGTGCAGGGCCCGGGCAATGGTTGCCTGGCTCAGGCCCAGCCTCGCCGCGCGCTCGCGGTCGACCACCACCACATCACGCGGCGAATTGGCCTCCACGCTGGTATCCACGTCGACAATGTCCTTGTTGGCCTTGAAGTCCTTCTCCAGGCCGGTGGCGATCTTGCGCACCGTGCCGTAGTTTGGTCCGTAGACCTCGGCCACGATCGGCGCCAGCACCGGCGGCCCCGGCGGCACCTCGACCACCTTCAGCGAGGCGCCATAGGTTTTGGCGATCTTCTGCAGCGCCGGACGCACCGCCCGCGCAATGGCGTGGCTCTGCCGCGAGCGCTCGTCCTTGCCCACCAGCTCCACCTGCAGGTCGCCCTCGATCGGCCCACTGCGCAGGTAGTACTGGCGCACCAGTCCGTTGAAGGTGATGGGCGACGCGGTGCCGGCGTAGCCCTGGTAGGCCTTCACCTCCGGTACCTTTGCCACGACCTGCGCCAGGCGGCCCAGCAGTGCGTTGGTGGTTTCCAGCGTCGTGCCCTCGGGCATATCCACCACCACCTGGAACTCGGACTTGTTGTCGAACGGCAGCATCTTCAGGATCACCGCCTTGACCACTACCAGGCCGACCGCGGCCAGTACCAGCACCCCCATCGTCGCGAACAGCAGGCGTCGTCGCCGCGTCGCGCGCTCGCCGTCCAGGAACGGCGACATCAGACGCTGAAAGAAACCCAGCAGGCGGCTGCCACGCGGGGCCGCGGCATGCTGCGCGGCCGTATCGTGCGCGGCGCCCTGCGCGTTGCCGGGCTGGTCATCGCCATCCTCGACGCGGGGGTGCCCTGCATCGTGCGCGGCGCCCTGCCTGTGGTGCCGGAGCAGACGCAGCGCCAGCCACGGCGTGACCACCAGCGCCACCGCCAGCGAAAGCAGCATGCCCGCCGAGGCGTTGATCGGGATCGGCCGCATGTACGGGCCCATGAGGCCGGAAACGAAGGCCATCGGCAGCAGCGCCGCGATCACCGTCAGGGTGGCCAGGATGGTCGGCCCACCAACTTCCGAGACGGCTTCGGGGATGGCCTGGCGCAGGCTGCGTCCGCCCAGCGCCATATGCCGGTGGATGTTCTCCACCACCACGATGGCATCGTCGACCAGGATGCCGATGGA
>NZ_JAQIBU010000134.1 GCF_027858935.1 Oleiagrimonas sp.
GCGGACCTTGCGGCCGGCATCGTTGAGCTTGATGCCCCAGGTGCAGCCGGCCATCAGCAGCGCCAGCGTGGTCAGGCACAGTAGCGAAATCTTGCGCATGGGATATCTCCGGACGAGAACGGTCAGTGTACGCCAGCGCTGATCGTACTTGATCCACGTGACCGTCCGCTTAAAGCCGATGCCATGCAGCCAAGCAGGCCCGTGCAGTCCTGCAGGCAACACGCTCCGACAGGCTTCGTGCATGCAGTCAGTGACTCCGCCACTGATCATCTGGCTATGGCTTCTGGGCTCCCGCTTTTGCACGGCATGGCCTGGAGGTGTCGCTTGCCCTGCAGCAAGGAGGCTTCCGAACCTCCATATCGGGGGCGCCTGCTCCTGTTCGATGCGCTCAGCCCATGACCGCAGGCGTTGGACCTGGTTGCGGGTAAACGCCGGAATATGGCGGATGGCGGCGAGCGTATACAAATGGAGTTCACATGCATCCATGTACGCTGGCCTTGCGTACATCCATGCAGGCGCACCACTTCCTGCTGTGCGCGCTTTGCGAACTGGGCACGCAGTGTTATCAGCCTTAGGAGCCATCATGCTGTTTGACTTGATGCTTGTTGCAGCGCTGGCGGCAGCTTCCTCCCCGGGTGCCGTCAGCCGGTTTGTTGGCATCGCCCAAGCCAGTGAAAACGGTCCGGTGATCTATCGTGAGCGTCACTACCGCTACCGGGAAAACGGGCACCGGCGCGCGCTGGTTCTGTACGTGTGCCCGGACGGCAAACCGTTTGCACGCAAGATCGATGGCGGGGGTAGCGGCACGCCCCAAGCCCCGGATTTTGAGCTCAATGATGCCCGCAACGGCTATCGGGAAGGCGTGCGGACGGTGGACGGGCAGCGTCAGGTTTTCGTGCATCGGGTCGGCGCAGAACAGACCATGTCCGCCGCATTGCCCAAGGCAGACCAGCCGGTCATCGACAGTGGTTTCGGGGTTTTTCTTCATCGGCACTGGGCGGCCCTGATGAGCGGCAAGACCGTGGACCTGTCGTTTCTGGTGCCCAGCCGGCGCAAGTTCATGGGCTTCGAGGTCTCTCGTCATCAGGATGCTGCTGCGGACAAGAAGGGCGAGGTGGTGTTTCGCCTGCGCCTGTCAAGCTGGTTCGGTTTTGCCTTGCCGCATATTGATGTGGCCTATGCGGCCGACAGCCGCCAGCTTCGCTGGTTTCGCGGCCTGTCCAATATCCGCGACATGCACGGCAAGAACATCACGGCGTTCCTGCGCTATCCGGAGGCCTTGCGCGAATCGGACGTCGGCGCCTCGGCAGTGGCGCGCGCGTCCAGTGTGGCGCTGGACGGTCGATGCAGCCTGCATTGAACGGCCTTCGAAAAACTCAGTCCATGCCCTCGATCCGCGCGCCGCTTTCGGCATCGAAAAAGTGCATGCGTTCGATCGCATAGGCGACGCACACGTGGCTTCCGGGTTCTGGAAGATCGTAGGGTGGGACCCGTGCCACCAGGGTTTGCGTACCGAACCGGAGATGCAGGTAGGCCTCGTTGCCGACCCGTTCGATCACGTCCAGCTGCGCCTCGATGACGGTTTGCCCGGTTCCGGCGTGGCCCGGGGCCAGCGCCAGGGATTCCGGGCGCAGGCCAATCACGATGTCCCGATCCGCATGCGCCGCCAGCGATCCGCGTTCCAGGTCCAGTCCGACCAGCGGCAGCGCGGGGCCATCGGGCATGCGAAGCAGGCGCTGCCGGCGATCCAGCCGTCCATGCAGCAGGTTCATCCCCGGGCTGCCCAGGAAGCCGGCCACAAACAGGTTGGCCGGGTGGTCGTAGATGTGCATCGGCGTATCGATCTGCTGCACCCGGCCACCGTCCATGACCACGATGCGCTGGCCCAGAGTCATGGCCTCGACCTGATCGTGAGTGACATAGATCATGGTTGCACCGAGCACGCGGTGCAGGCGCGCGATCTCGGTACGCATGCTCTGGCGAAGGCCGGCGTCCAGGTTGGACAGTGGCTCGTCAAGCAGGAACACACGCGGCTTTCTCACCAGCGCACGCCCCAGCGCCACGCGCTGGCGTTGACCGCCGGAAAGCGCCCCGGGGCGCTTGTCCAGCATCGAGTCCAGGCCCAGCATGTCGGCCGCCTGAGCGACCCGCGCGGCGATGTCCGCACGCGCATGACCGTGCAGCTTCAGCCCGAAGGCGAGGTTCTCGGCCACGCTCATGTGTGGGTAAAGGGCGTAGTTCTGGAACACCATGGCGATGTCCCGGTCCTTGGGCTCCACGTCATTGACCACGCGGCCGTCGATCAGAATGCGACCGCGGGTGACAGTTTCCAGCCCGGCGATCATGCGCAAGGTGGTCGACTTGCCGCAGCCGGATGGTCCCAGCAGCACCAGCAGTTGTGCGCCATCGAGGCTGAAGCTGACGTCGACCACGGCCGGGTATCCGTCGTCGTACGTCTTGTGGATCTGCTCGAGTACGACACTGCCCACGGTGGGCCCCCTATTCGTCTCACGGACCGGCTGCCAAGCGCAGACGGTTTAAGTTATTCTGCCATGTAATCGTTTTCAATCCCGCTTGCCCGCAGCTTAGGAGGGAGTTCATCGCCATGTCGGAGACATACCGATTTCCTGATGCTTTCCGATGGGGCTGCGCCACCAGTGCTTACCAGATCGAAGGCTCGCCGCTGGCTGACGGCGCCGGCCCGAGCATCTGGGAACGATTCGTGCACACACCCGGGATGATGCACAACGGCGATACCGGCGACGTGGCCTGTGACCACTATCGCCGTTTCCGCGACGACGTTCGGTTGATGCGCGAGCTGGGGTTGACCAGCTACCGATTCTCCATCGCCTGGGGCCGCATTCTTCCGCAAGGCACCGGCCGTATCAACCAGCAAGGCCTGGACTTCTACCGCAGCCTGATCGACGCCCTGCTCGAACACGGCATCGTGCCCATGGCCACCCTGTTCCACTGGGACCTGCCCGAGGCGCTGGATGATCGCGGCGGTTGGCTCAACCGCGATGTCGCCGACTGGTTCGCCGAGTATGCCGGTGTGTGTTTCGATGCGCTGGACGACCGTGTGCCCCTGTGGGTGACCCTGAACGAGCCCTGGGTTGTTACCGATGGCGGATACCTGCACGGCGCGGTGGCTCCCGGTCACCGCAGCCCCTACGAGACCGTGATCGCCTCGCATAACCTGATGCGCGCGCACGGTGCCGCGGTCCAGGCGTACCGCGCCCGGGGCCAGCACGAGATTGGCCTGGTGGTGAACCTGGAACCCAAATATGCCGCCAGCGACAGCGCCGCCGACCGCGAGGCCACCCGGCGCGCCGATGCCTACATGAACCGCCAGTACCTGGATCCGGCGATGAAGGGCCACTATCCCGAAGAGATGCCCCGGATTTTCGGTGATGCCTGGCGCGAGTGGCCGGCCACGGACCTGGAGCAGATCTGCCAGCCGCTGGACTTCCTCGGCATCAACTACTACACCCGCGGTCTGACCCGGCAGGACCCCGACGCGTGGCCGCTGTACGCCAGCACCGTGCGCCAGTCGCAGTCGACCTACACCGAGACCGGCTGGGAAGTCTTCGAGCAGGGCCTGACCGACATCCTGGTCTGGGTTCGTGAGCGCTACGGCGACATCCCGCTGTACGTGACCGAGAACGGGGCGGCCTTCTACGACCCGCCCACCGTGAACACCGGTGGCGTGCAAGACCCGTTGCGGATCGATTACCTCGGGCGGCACCTGCGCGCGATCCACCATGCGATCAGCAGTGGCGTGGACGTGCGCGGCTATTACCTGTGGTCTCTGCTGGACAACCTGGAGTGGTCGCTGGGATTCTCCAAACGCTTCGGCATCGTGCACGTCGACTATGCCACCCAGGAGCGTACGCCCAAGGACAGCGCGCGTTTCTATTCGAATGTCATCGCCAGCCATGGCGAGGCGCTGACCGCAGGTGCGGGCAAAACCCCAGAGCCGCAGCGCGCAGACCCCTCGTGAAACGCGGTTGACCCGCAATGCAGCGCCCGGGTCTCCTCCCGGGCTTGCAGGGGAGCAACGGTCTTGAATTGCAGGTATCCAGTCTCTTCAGATGGCTGGTATTCCCCCGTGCGCAACGCGCAGCGCAGACTGTTCGTCCAGGAGACGGTACAAAGAGTTCTATCCGCTTCTCGTCAACCCTTCACGCTGCCCAGCAGCAGGCCCTGGATGTAATGCCGCTGCATGGCCAGGAACAGCAGCAGCACCGGTAGCGTCGTGACCACCGATCCGGCCATCATCTGTTCGCTGTCCTGCACATGCTCGCGTGACAGCGCGGCCAGCGCCACCGGCAGGGTGTAGTGCTCCTGGCCGGTAAGGATGATCAGTGGCCACATGAAGTCGTTCCAGCTGGCCAGGAAGGTGAACACCGCCAGCGTGACCACGATGGGCTTGAGCAATGGCAGCACGACCTGCACGAAGATGCGGCCTTCGCCGGCACCGTCGATGCGCGCTGCCTCCAGCAGTTCGTCCGGAATCGAGCGCGCGTACTGACGCACCAGGAAGATGCCGAACACGGTCGCCAGCATGGGCGTCATCACCCCCAGGTAGGTGTTGACCAGGTGCATCTCCTTGAGCAACAGGAACAGCGGCATCATGACCACCTGCGCCGGGATCACCAGGCCACCGAGCAGTACCTGGAACAGCTTTTCACGGCCGGCGAAACGCAGCTTGGCGAACGCATAGCCCGCCATCAGGTTGAAAGTCAGCGAGATCAGGGTCACCGCGCTTGCGATCAGCAGGCTGTTGAGGAAAAAACGGCCCATCCCCGCGTGCGCAAACAGCCGGCGGTAGTTTTCCAGCGTCGGATGCGCGGGCAGCAACGGCGGCGGCAGCGTGCTGGCCGATCCCGGCTGCATGAATGACACCGACAGCATCCATGCCAGCGGGAACAGCGCGATCACGGTCATGCCGACCAATGCGCCGTTCATGCAGGCCCTGGTCATGCGCGGACTCATGCGTGCCCCCGGCGTCGAGCGAACAGCAGCAGCACGCTGGTGACCACGAAAATCAGCACAAACAGCATGAATGCCACCGCCGAGGCCATGCCGAGGTTCCACCACTTGAAGCCGTCCTGGTACATCAGGTAAAGCACACTGATCGTGCTTTGCAGCGGTCCACCCTCGGTGATCACGTAGGGCTCGGCGAACAGCTGGAAATACCCCGACAGGGTGAGGATGCTGACCATCAGCAGGGTGGGGCCGAGCATGGGC
>NZ_JAQIBU010000159.1 GCF_027858935.1 Oleiagrimonas sp.
AACGCCAGGGTGCACAGATTGTGCGATGCCATCGGGCAGGCCGGGCTGCAAGGACTCCAGGACATGGTCCCGGCTTACGCCAGCGTACTGTTGCGTTTCGATCCCGCAAGATCACCCGCAGCCGACTGCCTGCGCGCACGCCTGCTCGATATTGCCGGCAAGATTGCCGAAACCGGGGTCACGGACGAAGCGCAGGCGGACACGACTCTGCATCGTATCCCGGTTTGCTACGGGGGCGAACACGGTCCCGACATGGCGCGAGTCGAAGCCATCACCGGACTGGATCGAGCCGACATCATCAGACTGCACTGCGCTGCCGAATACCGTGTCGCGATGATCGGTTTTGCTCCGGGATTCGCCTATCTGCTTGGACTGGACCCGAAACTTCACGTGCCGCGCCGGGATCAACCGCGAACCCGTGTCCCGCGGGGTTCGGTCGCCTTGGGAGGCGCCCAGACAGGTGTCTACCCGAGTGAGCTTCCCGGAGGCTGGCAACTCATCGGCCACACGCATCTTGCCTTGTTCGATGCAGGGAATGAGGATCGGCCGAGTCGTCTAGCCCCCGGGGACCGGGTCCGTTTCGAGGCCATCGATGAGCAGACATGGAAGCAACATTCCCCGGGGGAACACGCATGATCGAGATCCTTGCGACGGGTCTGCTGAGCAGCCTGCAGGACCAGGGCCGCATCGGGCAAGCGCACCTGGGGATCGGTCGCAGTGGCGCAGCGGATCTTCCCGCGATGACGCTTGCCAATGCTCTGGTTGGCAATGCACCGCAGGCCTGCGCCCTGGAAATGACCTTGCAGGGTCCGCGATTGCGGCTGCACCAATCGACCACGATCGCACTTGCCGGCGCACCGATGCCCAAGGCCAGTTGCAACGGTGTCCCGCTGCCGATGTGGCGGCCGGTCACCTGCCAGGCAGGTAGCGAAATCCGCTTCGGCGCCATGCGCTCGGGCTGTCGCAGTTACCTGGCCGTGGCAGGAGGCTTCGATGTTGAGGCATGGCTAGGCAGCCGCAGTACCGATCTCAATGCTGGACTTGGCCCACTCGGCGGACGCGCCCTGCGTGAGGGTGATGAACTCCCACTGGGGCCGGCAGGATGCGTGCCTGGAGATCCGGTTCACTGGTCGCTGGATCCCGGACCCTGGTTCAACGATGACGCGACACCGCATGTTCTGCGACTGCTTGCGGGAAGCCATACTCCTGAGCTGGACGATGCCTCAAGGCAGGCACTGGAAACTCGTGAATTCCGGATCTCCGCCGACAGCAACCGCGTCGGCGTGCGTATCCAATCCGATGTACCCCTGAAATTGCGTGATCACCTCGAACTGGTCAGTGAAGGCACCGTGCCGGGAGTCATGCAGTTGCCTCCGGGAGGTCAACCGATTCTCCTGCTCAACGAGCACCCGGTCACAGGGGGGTACCCACGCATTGCCCAGCTCGCCGCAGTCGACCTGCCACGACTGGCCCAGTGCCGGCCTGGCGATAGGCTACATTTCACATGGATCAAGCTGGAACAGGCCCATGCCATGTTCGAACGCAGCAAACAATCCCTGGAACTTCTCATGGACCAGATTGCACGTCGTCTGGAGAATCGCGAATGAGCCAGATTGATCTCAATTGCGACATGGGTGAGTCGTTCGGCGCATGGAAGATGGGTGCAGACCAGGCGGTGATGCCCTGGGTGACCTCGGCCAATATCGCTTGCGGATTCCACGCAGGGGACCCCTCGATCATGCGCATCACCGTGAAAGCCGCACTGGAGGCCGGTGTTGCTGTCGGCGCTCACGTGGGGCTTCCGGACCTGGCTGGCTTCGGGCGGCGCGCGATGTCCATCAGCGCACAACAGGCCTATGACCTGTGCATCGTGCAGATCGGCGCCTTGCAGGCCGTGGCGGCCACCTTCGATGCCAAGCTCGCACACATGAAACCGCACGGAGCCTTGTACCACATGGCCGAGCAGCAACCGGAAGTGGCCCAGGCACTGGCGCGCGCCGTGCGCGACATGGGCGGCAGCATGCGTCTGGTCGGCTTGTCCGGGGGAGGCTTGCTGAAAGCCGGGCAGGACATGGGTGTCCCCGTGGTGCATGAAGTATTCGCCGACCGTCGCTACCAGTCCGATGGCCGCCTCGTGCCTCGCGGGGAGGAGGGCGCCGTGATCGAAAGCTTGGAAGACATTGCCGAACACGCCTTGGCGCTGGCCTTGCACAATCACGCGATCACGGCCGAGGGGCGAATCCTGGACCTTCGGGCCGACACCGTGTGCATCCACGGCGACCGCGATCATGCCGCAGATATCGCACGGACCGTGCATCAACGTCTGCGCAAGGCGGGCGTACGTCTGGCCGCGGTCGAATGAATCGGGTCAGTCAACTCTGACGCTTGAAATACGTACCGGCCAGAACGATCAGAAGCAGCGCCGGTACCAGGTTTGCAAGCAGCGCCGACACCCCGTAGACCATGCCCATGTTGGTGATCACGCGGCGCAGGAAATACCACCCAATCGCCAGGATGATGCCGATGAAGATGCGCCGGCCCAGCCCTCCCGAGCGCAGGCTACCGAAAGCGAAAGGCATCGCGCACAGCACAAGGGACAGCACGTTGAGGGGGAAAAGGGCATGTTCCCAGAATGCGTTGGCGTACGCTCCGGGATTGAGCCCGTTCGATTCCAGGTAATGCATGTTGCGCATCAGGTCCGGCATGGACAGATATTCGGGATGCACGACGGATTGTTCCAGGACCCTTGAATTGAGCATGGTGTGCCAGGGCAGGCTGGCAACCTGCGAGGCATGCACGCCATCGTCGTCCAGGTCCGTGATGCGCACATCATGCAGGGTCCATTCGGAACGATCATGCGTGGCATCCTGCGCATGCACGAAACGGGAAAGGGCCCCGTTGTTGTCAATTGTGTAGATGCGCACATCCGACAATCGCACCGATCGATGCCCTTGATGTTGCACGGAAAGTGCATTGCGGGCATTGATGACGGTGTCTCCATCACGCGCCCAGAGCCCCCCACCATCGGAAAGATCCAGCCGGCCATCCTTGGTGCGCAACTGCAGCGCATTGGCCTGTTGATCGCCTGCAGGTGCGACGGTCTCGCCCATCAGCATCACGACCACGGTCAGTGCGCCTACAAAAACAACCACGGAAGAAACGATGCGGAACTTGGACATGCCGGCCGCGCGCAAGGCCGTCAGTTCGCCACTGGCCGCCAGCCCCCCGAGTCCGAGCAGTCCACCGATCAGCGCGGCACTGCCGAAATGCTGGTACATCCGTCGCGGCAGGGTCAGGGCGATAAAGGCCAGGGCATCGGACACCGTGTACCCATGCTGGCCCACGTGATTAAGCTGGCGAACCAGCTGGTTCAGGGCATCAAACCCGACCAGCACCAGCCACACGATCAACACCGCGCTGATCACGCTGCCCGCGATGAGTCGGTCTGTACGTTTCAGGATGGCCATGGGGTCCCTGTGTTCAACATTGGCCACGGAATGAAACAGGCATGCACAGGCGTAGCAAGCATGGCGCTGCACGCGTCATTGTGCATGATCGGGCGAATGAACCGGAATTGCGTGCGCCAGGACCAGCTTGCGGTCCCACCAGTGCCCGGATTGCATGTGCCGGTTTCCGTGACACGATGCCAGCGCCTGATCGAATGTCTGCATCCGGATGTTCTCGTCGAGGGCGAACAACACGCCTTCGTGATCTTGCAGGAGACGGCAGACTTTTGCCTTTGCACCCGTTTTACGCCAGGCCACACCATAGATTGTCTTGCCCGTGTAAAGGCGCATGCCCCAGGGCGTGTGTTCCTCGATGGCGACACCGTAGTCGGTATCCTGGACGAAGACGATCGCATGATAAGACGAGCTATCCACCAGGCTGTTCAAAGCGTTCGAATGTGCCCGCTCATCGGAAAGCGGGTGTCCAAAATAAGAGATTCCGCCCTTGATTCCGAGCATCACCACAATCCACGCGACCAGTGCGACACGCTGTCCCAAGGACGCCAGGTTGATGCGTGTTCGAAGCATGATCGCCAGCATCAGCGAAAGCGGCAGGAACAGTGGCAGGACGTAGACCGGCAGGCGGGATTTGGCCACGCAGAACACCACCAGTGGCACGCTGAACCAGAGCAGCAGGAACAGTGGAGCGGATGGGTGGTTCCACCAGCTCCGCAGACGCTCGACCGATGCGACACGGCGCACGCCCCGCAGCAAGGAGCCCCACCATGGCAGCGTACCGACCAGAAACACGGGCCCGTAGGCCCTCAGCCAGCCGTACCATTGGGGATTGCGGTTCTGCACGCCCGTGAAGATGCGCTCGTAGATCTCATTGTGGAGGTAGTAATGCACCAGCCACGGATGTCGGATCATCACCACGGCGTACCACAGAAATCCGCTGATCAGGAACAATGCGAAACCTGACCATGACAGACAGGCCCGCATGCCTCGCCAACCGTCACGCCTGATCATGAAAGGGACAACGCCGAGCAAGGGCATCAGACCGGGAGGACCTTTGGTCAGGAAAGCCAGTCCGAACCCCAGCCACATCAAGTTCACGCTTGCGCGTCTCGAAGGACTCGAGGACGCGGTTCCAAATGTCGCTGCGATGAACCCGTACATCGCCAGCGCTTCGAACAGCGTCAGCAGGGTATCTGTACTGACCACGTTGGCGGCCATGAAAGGCGCCAATGCGCATGCGTAGACCAGCGCTGGCAACCAGGGCTTTTCCGGAACCAGCACACGCCCCATCGCGAAAACCAGCAATCCGGTCAGCAGGTAGGCGAGGGCATTGGGGATCCGCGCGGCCCACGTCGTGCGGCCAAAGACCTTGACCGAAGCGGAAATGGCCCAGTAGGTCATGGGCGGCTTGGTGAAGTTGACCCGGTCCGGACTGTAGGCCGGCACCAGGTAATCGCCCGAGTCGACCATCTGCAGGGCATTGCCTGTGTAGCGGCC